>JAFZRH010000034.1 GCA_017619975.1 Lachnospiraceae bacterium
GGTCCAGAAGGTCTACCGTCTGGTCGGCGAGGACATCAACGATAAGCATATCGAAGTCATTGTCCGTCAGATGATGAAGAAGATCCGGGTAGAAGAGGCCGGTGACAGCGACGTGATGATCGGCGCGACCATCGACTATCTGGATTTCCTGGAGAAGAACGAACAGCTGATCGCGGAAGGCAAGCAGCCGATGGAAGGCAAGCGGACCATGCTCGGCATTACCAAGGCCTCCCTGGCCACCGATTCCTTCCTGTCCGCCGCCTCCTTCCAGGAAACCACCAAGGTCCTGACCGAGGCCGCGATTAACGGCCGTCTGGATCAGCTCCACGGCCTGAAGGAAAACGTGCTGATCGGCAAACTGATCCCGGCCGGCACCGGCATGAAGCGCTATCATGACGTAAGCCTCACCTCCGATTATGAGGAACCGGAAAGCAGTCCTATCAGCGCGGCGGAAGCCTTCAAGAACGGCGCGAGATAAAAACCGATGAGGAAAAGAGGGCCAAAAGGGACGGTTCCTTTTGGCCCTCTTCGCATAGAAACGGAAGAGTTTATGTCTATCATCCGAACAGAAGATCTGACATACCAGTACAAAGTCCTGTCCGACGAGGAGGGAGAAGAGAGGGAAGTGCTGAAAAAAGCGCTTCGCGGTCTTTCCCTGTCTGTCCGGCCCGGAGAATTCATTGCGATTTTGGGCCGGAACGGATCCGGAAAATCCACACTGGCCAAACATATCAACGCGCTGTTAATGCCTACAGGCGGGACCGTCTGGATCGAAGGGATGAATACGTCAGACGAAGAGCGTCTCTGGGATATCCGCAGCACCGCCGGAATGGTCTTTCAGAACCCGGACAATCAGATCGTAGCCACCGTGGTGGAAGAGGACGTGGGCTTCGGCCCGGAGAACGTCGGCATCCCGACGGAAGAGATCTGGGAACGGGTGGAAAAAAGCCTGAAGGCCGTCGGAATGACCGCTTATGCCAAGAGCGCACCGCACCGTCTGTCCGGCGGGCAGAAGCAGCGTGTCGCGATCGCCGGGGTCATGGCCATGAAGCCGAAGTGCATCGTGTTTGATGAATCCACGGCCATGCTGGATCCTGTCGGACGCCGGGAAGTGCTCACGACCATGCGGGAACTGAATGAACAGGAGCATATCACGGTGCTCCTGATCACGCACTATATGGAAGAGGCAGCTCTGGCCGGCCGCATCCTGATCATGGATCAGGGGCAGCTGGTGATGGACGGAACACCGCGGGAAGTCTTCACACAGAGCGAAAAACTGAAAGCGCTCGGCCTCTCCGTTCCGCAGGCGACCCGCCTGGCGGATGAGCTTCGTGCGGCAGGACTGGCCCTTCCGGCCGGGATCTGCCGGGAGGAGGAGCTGGCGGAAGAGCTTGCGCTGCTGTACCGGAAAAAGAAGGAGGCGCTCCCGTGAGTCTGAGACTGGAAAATGTTTCCTATACGTATGAAGCGGGGACGCCGATGGAGGTCACAGCCCTTTTTCCACTGTCGCTGGAAGTCAGATGCGGTGAAGTCTTAGCAATAATCGGCGCGACCGGATCGGGAAAATCAACATTGATTCAATTAATGAACGGTCTGAACAAGCCGACGGCCGGGAAAGTTTTCTATAACGACGAAGATATATTCGGAGAGAAATACGACCGGAGACGCCTGCGCGGTCAGGTGGGGCTGGTCTTCCAGTATCCGGAGTATCAGCTGTTCGAGGAGACCGTCCTGAAGGATGTCTGTTTCGGGCCGAAAAACCAGGGCCTGTCCGAGGAAGAAGGAATTGCCCGGGCCAGAAAAGCCATGCGGACGGTCGGCCTTGGCGAAGAGTACGAGAACCGCTCCCCCTTTGATCTGTCCGGCGGAGAAAAGCGCCGGGCAGCAATCGCAGGCGTGCTGGCGATGGAACCCCGGATCCTGGTTCTGGACGAGCCGACGGCCGGCCTGGATCCGGAAGGACGGGGGGAACTGCTCTCCGAACTGATGAGCCTGCGCCGGGAAAAAGAGATGGGGATCGTCATGGTGTCCCACAGTATGGAAGACGTTGCGTCGCTGGCTGACCGGATCGTCGTGCTTTCTCACGGCCGGATGATCATGCAGGGGACGCCGCGCGAGATCTTCGATGAAGAAGAAAAGCTGAATGAAGCCGGTCTGGCGCTGCCTTCCGTCTGCCGCATTCTGCAGCGCCTGAAAGAAAAAGGGCTTCCGGTCGAGACCGGCGCCCTTTCGGTGGAAGAAGCCAAAAAGAATATCCTGACGCTGTTCAACAGCAGTCAGTCCAGTTCCGTTACGGGAATCTCGTAGTTCATAAAACGGAAGACTTCCCCGTCATACTCCAGACAATAAACGACAGAATACTCCCCGAGTTCTTTCAGTGCGAGCGGCGAATCCCCGATCCTTACGGCGTCGCTTTCACCGATCCTGCGCAGGATAAAAACAGCGCGGGTTCCCGCTTTACAGTCTTCCAGGCCGGGATAGAAAAGAAACTCCTCCGTGTTCGAAACGGAGATGTTGACCGTGCTGAAGTGATCTTCCTGCGCGTTTCCGCGGATCATGCCGTTTAAGGAAAGTGTCATGAGCGTGAGAGACCCCGTCTGATCGCTTCCGGCCGACCGGACGCGGATCAGATCCATCTCTTCCACGGTGCAGTTCAGAAGCGCATCAGCCGCTTTCAGGACCTTGATCATTTCTTTTTTTGATATGTACGGCATCTCCCGGCCGGCAGTCCCGGCTGAAGCATCCACGGCTTCCGCAAGAAATCCTTGCTGCCGCAGCTGTTCCGGCAGCTTATAGTACCGCATCTGTTCCGGCTGATCAAAACTCTCAGTCTGTGACCCGGAGGCCGATCTGCCGAAATACGGCAATCCGATCCCTGCCAGGACCAGTGCCAGCACGAGACAGGCCGCCAAAACGGCCCATTTCACCCGGCTGTGTGCTCCGGCTGCCTGCTTTCCCGGCGCTGCTTCTTCAATAAATTGTTCGTCCACCTGTCCCAGGACGTTCAGAATGCGTTCTTCTTTCATAGTTCGATCCCTTCCTTTTCCAGTAATTGCCTTAATTCCTTCCGGGAACGGAGCAGGGACATCTTGACCTTGCTTTCGGATATCCCGAGATCCGCCGCGATCTCCCGGACGGAGCTAAGATACCAGTAGCGGCGCAGAAAGATCTTTCGCTGCTCTGCCTTAAGAGATGCCAGAAACCGGTTGAAGGCCTCTGCCAGCACCATGTCTTCAACGATCCGGTCACTGTGATCGGCAGCCGGAAGGCAGTCCGAAAGTTCTTCCAGTACCAGAGGCACCTCTCCGGCACCGCGTTTTTGAGCACTGTCCTTTTCCCTCTTTTTCAGGGCAAGATTGCGGGCGATCCGGCCGAGAAAGGCGGACAGCCTCTCCGGACGCTGATCCGGCATGGCATTCCAGGCGTGAAGCCAGGTATCGTTCACGCATTCTTCGCTGTCTTCCCGGTCATGCAGGATATTGAATGCGATCGTTTGACAGTAGCGTCCGTATTTTTCAGCCGTTTCCCGGATGGCCTGCTCATCGCGTGCCCAGTACAGTTCTACGATCTCGGCATCTTTCATGCTTCGCTCCTTTCTTCTCAAGATAAGGCCTTTCACTGATAAAGACCGGAAAGACAGATGCTTCGTCACATTTGTCGGGTATGACTGAAAAATATTTTTTTATACAAAACAGGCGTGCCCGGCAGGGAAACGCCTGTTTTGCCGTCCGCCGGAGAGGAGCAGCGCCCCCTCATCCTCCCACAATCAGCAGGAAAAGACGGAAGAGCCAGTTCGCGGCGATGCCGGCCGCCAGGCCGCCGATCGTGTGGCTGATGATCGCCTTGCCGGTCAGATCCGGACGCTTCAAGGTCTGCATCATGGAAGCGTGGGTACTTAAGTATCCGCTCCAGCACATGCACATGGCGGTAAAGACCGCGATATCGTGCACGTTCGTGGCGCCGGTCAGAGCCATTTCGCGGACGATGCCGGTCGCGGCGCCGGCAGAGCCGAGAGCCGTGATCGGAACGGCGATGGATTCCGTCGAGGCGAAGCCGAAGAGCGGCTGCAGAATGAAATTGATCTTTTCCGCGATCTTCGGAAGCAGGGCGACGCCTTCGTAGGCAGCGCCGGTATAGCTGCCGTCCGCGGCCGGTCCTTTGGTCAGAAGCATCACCAGCGTGCAGACGACCAGCACGCCGGGAATGATGGACAGCCCGATCTCCACGCCGCTCTTGCCGCCGTTTAAGGAGGCCGTCAGGACCCGCATGCCCAGACTGGGTCCTTTCTTCTTGCCCAGATTGGCATCCGCGAAGTATTCCTCCGGCTCCACCGGGATATCCTCCGCGTATTCATCCTCGCCGAAGAGCTTTCGCGTCCGCAGGATCATCAGCCGCGTGCTGACGATGCTGCCGATGACCGCGCCCAGGTTTCCGATCAGCACGGCGGCGACCAGATGCGGCTCCTGGATCGTGAGGCCCAGCATAAAAGTCGAAACGATGATTCCCATGCCGAAAGCGGTGCCCAGATTGGTTAGTGCATAAAACTGATATTTTTTGAAATATTTCCGGAAGCCTTTCTCCTCTGCCAGCGAGAGGATCGCGGGGTTGTCGGAAAGATAGGTCGCTACGACTCCGAGCGCAGCGGCGCCGGGCATTCCGTAGAGCGGCTTCATCAGCGGATTTAAAAGCTTGTTCAGCAGATCCACGACGCCGAATTCCGTCAGCAGCGCGTCCAGGGCGCCCATAATGACGGCGATGGCCATGATATAGAGGCAGGTGTCGATCAGCAGGGCAAAAGCCGTGTTCATGACGGTCCGCAGCAGATTGGCGATCCCCATGGGGATCGAAAAAGCCACGAGTCCGCCGATCAGAACGACCAGAAAAAGAAAGGGAGTCAGCCAGGAACGCCCTTTTTTGCCCGCTTGTTTCTTCTCATCCATATTGCAACGACCTTTCACGGACCTGAAAGTCCGAAAGCTTTTCTGTTCTTCCGTATCATAGCATAATTCGTTAAAAAAACATATAGAGACTTGAAAAAAACCGGATGGTTCCGGCGGCATGAAGCCGCCATCATCTCATTGACAAGAAGCTTTCCAGGACGTATGATAAACAAAGGCAGAAGAGCTCTGTCTGGTTTTGTAACGCCAAAACCGGACGGCGGCGCTGCGGAACCGATGGTAGGAAAGAAGCCTTATGCTGAAGGATATGACGCTTGGTCAGTACTATCCGGCGGAATCTGTCATCCACCGCCTGGATCCCCGGACCAAACTCCTCACAACTCTGCTTTACCTGATCTCTCTGTTTATCGCGGAGAGCGTTTTGTCGTATCTGGCAGCGGTTCTCTATATTGCCGTGCTGATCGTGCTTTCGAAGGTCTCGTTCCGCTATATGATGCGCGGCCTGAAAACGATCCTGTTCCTGCTGCTGTTCAGCGCGGTGCTGAACATCTTTCTGACACCGGGCCGCGAGCTTGTCAGCTTTCTGGGCCTGACGGTCACGGAAGAGGGCCTGATCCGGGCTGCCAAACTCGCCCTCCGGATCACGCTGCTCCTGTTAGGCTCTTCGCTGCTGACGTTTACGACCACGCCGACGGGCCTTACGGACGGTCTCGAGCAGGGGCTGGGTTTTCTGAAGATCCTGAAGATCCCGGTCCATGAGATCGCTATGATGATGTCGATCGCGCTGCGCTTTCTGCCGGTGCTGACAGAAGAACTGGATAAGATCCAGCGCGCCCAGATGGCCCGGGGGGCAGATTTCGAGAGCGGCAATATCCTGCGGCGGGCCAAAGCGCTGGTCCCGGTCCTGGTCCCGCTCATCGTATCCGCTTTCCGGCGGGCAGCGGAACTGGCGACAGCCATGGAGGCCCGCTGTTATCACGGCGGCGAAGGCCGGACGCGGATGAAGCCGCTCCGCTACCGGCCGGCGGACCATCTGTTCCTGGCGGTTACCGTGCTGTATTTCGTCCTTATCATTTTACTGTAGGAGATTTTTCATGCGGCGGATCATGCTGACAGTTGCCTATGACGGAAGCGATTATCACGGCTGGCAGACCGAGCCCACCGGCATTACGGTGGAGGAAGTCTTAAACCGTGCGTTAAGCGCGCTGCTGAAGGAAGAAGTGCGCGTTTCCGGCGCTTCCCGAACGGATGCCGGCGTCCACGCCCGCGGCAATCTCTGCGTATTCGACACCGAGGCGCCGATCCCGCCGGAAAAGATCGCGCCGGCCCTGCTCGGCCGCCTCCCGGATGATATCGTTGTCAGAGCATCCCGGGAAGTCCCGGCCGGTTTTCATCCCCGGCGCTGTGATTCGGTCAAGACGTATGAATATACGATCTACCGCGATGAACTGCCGGATCCCCTGGTCCGGCGGACCAGCTGGTTCCTGTACCGGCCTCTGGATGTAGAGGCGATGCGCCGGGCTGCCGCTTTTCTGATCGGCGAGCATGATTTTCAGAGTTTCTGCGCGGCCGGTGCGCAGGTGCAGACCACCGTGCGCCGCATCACCGCCGTCACCGTTGCGGAGGACGGTCCCTTTCTGAGGATCCGGGTCAGCGGCACGGGCTTTCTCTACAACATGGTCAGGATCCTGACCGGAACGCTGGTCCAGGTCGGACTGGGACAGAAGAGGCCGGAGGATATTCCGCTTATTCTGGTGTCAAAAGACCGTGCGCAGGCGGGACCGACCGCACCGCCGCAGGGGCTGTGCCTGATGAAGATCGATCTGTATCCGTCCGGCTTTCCGGCGGAACTGCTGACATAAAAGGAGCTGACTTATGGCTGCTTACCGATCTCCCCGTTATGAAGAGGAAAGAAAAAGAAAACGGCGCAAAGCGATCCTGATGCGGATCCTGGTCGCTCTTGTTCTGTGCGGGATCCTGACCGCTTTATTTTTCGGCGTACGGGCTGCCTATCGCCGGATCCGGGGCTGGGTTAATTCCGTCATGAACGATCCTCTGCTTGAAACGACGGAAGCGGCCTCTACGGCGGCAAGGGAAACGATTCCGCTGGAGACGGAGGATCCGGTCACCCGCTATGCGGCAGAGCTTCGCACGGCGGAAAAACTGGCGCTTTCCTACGACTATGATGCGGCCGTCAGTCTGGTCCAGAGTCTGCCGGGCTACTCGAATTCCGATGAACTGAAGGGGATCGTGCAGGACTACCTGAAGGCGAAAACGCTGCTTTACAGGCAGGACATCTCCAAAGTCTGCCATCTGTACTTTCATTCGCTGATCGTCGATCCGTCTCTGGCGTTCGGTTCGCGTTCCAATAATCCGGACCGCTATAATCAGAACATGATCACGCTGGAGGAGTTCCGGAAGATCCTGCAGCAGCTTTATGACAACGGCTACGTTCTGGTCAGTCTTCATCAGATGGCGGGGGTCGACGAGTTCGGCAACTTCGCCTCCGGTCAGATCCTGCTGCCGGACGGGAAGAAACCCTTTGTCCTCTCAGTGGATGACGTGCAGTATTATGAAGAGCTGAACGGCCAGGGCTTTGCTTCCCGGATCGTGCTGGATGCGGAGAACCGTCCGCTCTGCGAATACACCGGCAGCGACGGGCAGACCGTGATCGGGGACTACGATATCATCCCGGTTCTGGAAAGTTTTGTGGAAATGCACCCGGATTTTTCGTACCGCGGGGCAAAAGGCTGTCTGGCCCTGACCGGCTATGAAGGCATTCTTGGCTATCGGACGGCCGCGCTCTACGGAAATCCTTCGGATCCGGACTATAAGAGCAGCTATGCTTCCATCAATGTGGAAGAAGAGAGAAACGCGGCGAAAAAAGTCTGTGACCGGCTGAAAGAACTCGGATGGGAGCTGGCCTGCCACACCTGGGGGCATATTAATGTGGAGAATGCGGATCTGACCCGCATTCAGGCGGATACGCAGCGCTGGCAGTCGGAAGTCGGCAGCCTGACCGGAAAAACAGACATTCTGATCTTTACCTCCGGCACGGATATCGGAAACTGGAGAAATTATTCTTCTGAGGAAAACGAGAAATATGCTTTCTTCAAGTCACAGGGCTTCCGCTATTTCTGCCCGGTGGACGCGTACACCATTCCCTGGGTCCAGTTTAATTCCTCGGAAGGATATCTGCGGCAGGGACGGGTCCCCGTGAACGGCTATTCCCTGGCATACCGGAAAGAGAAACTGGCCGTTTTCTTTGACGCGGACAGTGTTTTCGACCGGAGCCGGCCGACGCCGGTGCCGGGTTACTGATAAAAAAAGAAATGACAAGTGCCTTGCAACATGTTAAAATAACAAAAGCAGAACACATAAAAACGGCGCGCTGCGCGCCGGGGAGGAACCTATGAAAAACGGTGGAAACTACGGCTGGCTGCTTCCGTTGGGACTGATTATCGGAGCCGCCGCTCTGATCGGCAACTTCAAGGGGCTGCTGCTGACCGGCGGTCTGGTGCTGGGCGGTCTTCTGATCTTAACGGCAGTGATCCTGTTTATTGCTTTAAAGGTCAGCGGCGATGAAGCAAAGAATGCGCCGGAAGAAGTGAAAATGTCGCCGGAAGATGCGGCTGTTTATCAGACGGCCAGAAAGGATCTGACTGAGCTGCGGGTTCTGAACGCCAGATTAAAGGAAAGCGAGATCCGCAGCGAGAGCAACGAGATCTGCGCCGCCATGGAAAAGATCCTGTCTGCTTTAAAAGAGGATCCGACCCGTATCGCCTCCGCTCAGATGTTCCTGCAGTATTATCTGCCGACCCAGAAGAACATCCTGACAAAATACCATCAGATCGTTTCCAGCGGCGTCAGCCACGGAGATCTGAAGGAAAAGGTCATGAATCATCTGGCGGATATCAAAACAGCAACCGACAAGCAGCTGCTGAATGTGTTTGAAGACGATATGCTGGATATTTCCGCGGAAATGGAACTGATGAGCACGTCCATCAAGCAGGACGGACTGATGTGATCAGCTTCTTTCGCCCCGCAGATTCAGTTCCATCAGCCATTTGATCTCGGCGGAAGAAAGACCCTTGCTGAGAAGATAATAGAGCTTGGCCAGGGCCGCTTCCGTGGTCATGTCACCGCCGTCCACAGCACCGATTTCTTTTAAAGCGCTGCTGGCAGCGTACGTGCCCAGATTGACCCGGCCTTCCGGGCACTGCGAGCGGACGACAACGATGGTTCCGTGCTCATGTGCTTTTTTCAGGATCGGCAGCAGGGCGGTCGTAGCGCCGGGAATATTGCCGGCGCCGAAGCTTTCCAGCACGACGCCCCGAAGGGATTCCGTCATGATTCCTTCGAAAAGCTCGAAGCGGATGCCGGGGAACACTTTAATCACCCCCAGCGGGGTATATTCAAAAGTCTGGAGCCGGAAGGCTCCTTCTTTTTTCGGGAGCTCCGGGACCCGGCGGAACTTGAAATCGATGCCGGCCTGTACCAGCGGCGGAAAGTTCGGCGAGTCAAAGGCGCGCATCCCGTCCGCCGAGAGCTTGGTGGAGCGGTTGCCGCGCAGCAGCTGTCCGCCGAAATAGATGCAGACCTCATGGATTTTGTCGGAGGCTGCCAGCAGCATGGCGGAGATGAGATTGTCACGGCCGTCGCTGCGCAGCTCATAGAGGGGGATCTGGGATCCGGTAAAGATCACCGGTTTATCCAGGTTCTCCAGCATGAAGGAGAGCGCGGAAGCAGAGTAGGCCATGGTATCGGTCCCGTGCAGAACCACGAAGCCGTCGCAGGCGGCGTAGCGGGAAGAGATCGTCCGTCCCAGCTTGTTCCAGTCTTCCACGTCCATATCGCTGGAATCCAGCAGCGGTGAGAAGACGATCATTTCGAAATCCGGGAAATCCGGATGCGAAAACTCCGGCATGCTTTTTAACAGCCTGAGAAAGCCTTCCCCGGAGGGAATGTATCCTTTATCACTGTGCACCATGCCGATGGTGCCGCCGGTATAGATCAGACAGATTTTTTTCTTCACGTCCCTTACCTCGCAGCCACTCACGATTCTGCTTTTATTATACATTTTTTCTGCGGAAAAACAAGCCTTTGCAAATAAGCCGAAGTGTAGTATAATTTACCGGAGCTGGCGGCAAAGACCTGCGCAGAGGCAGGCTCTGCGCCTTATACAGAATCAATCTAAAGGAGAAAGTAAGATATGTCCACCCCTCATAATGCTGCAAATCCCGGTGATTTTGCAAGGACCGTTCTGATGCCCGGCGATCCGCTTCGTGCCAAATTTGTGGCGGAAAATTTTCTGGAGAACCCGAAACTGGTGACTTCCGTGCGCAACTGCCTCGGTTATACCGGGACCTACAAAGGTGTTCCGGTCTCAGTCATGGCTTCCGGCATGGGCATGCCCAGCATCGGCATCTATTCCTGGGAGCTGTACAGCTTCTACGGTGTGGAAAACATTATCCGTATCGGTTCTGCGGGCTCTTATACCGAACGGCTGAACGTGCTGGACGTCTGCCTGGCGGATTCCGCCTTCAGTGATTCGAGCTTCGCGCGGATCCAGGGCGGCTGTCGGAAGCATATCCTGAAGCCCAGCAAAAAGATCAACGCCATGGTCAAAAAGAAAGCGAGACAGCTGAAGATCGACTGCAAGATGGCCCGCGTTCATTCCAGCGACGTTTTCTATACCGATCCGAAGATGGAGACCTGGCAGGAACTGCGGGACCGCACCGGTTCCGACTGTGTGGAAATGGAAAGCTTTGCTCTGTTCCACAACGCGAACATGCTCGGGAAGAACGCAGCCTGCCTGCTGACGATCTCGGATTCCTTTGTGACAAAGACGGAGATCTCCGCGGAAGAACGGCAGAACTCCTTCACGGATATGATGAAGCTTGCGCTGGAGACCGCCATCGCGCTGTAAGACCATGGAAGAAACCAGGGAAAAAGATTATTCTCATAAGATCTTCACGATTCCGAACATGCTGACCATGCTTCGGATCCTGCTGATTCCGCTCTTTTTGTGGGTCTATTTAGGGGTGAAGAACCAGTACCTGGCTCTCGGCGTGCTGGCTTTTTCCTTTTTCACGGATTTTCTGGACGGTTTTATCGCCCGAAAATATCATATGGTCAGCGAGTTCGGGCGGGCGCTGGATCCGGTTGCTGACAAGCTGAATCAGGCGTCGATCCTGATCGCGCTTTCTTTCCGCTATCCGATCATGCTGATCCCCTTCGGGATCATGTTTGTGCGGGAGATCTATCTGGGCATCCTGATGCTGATCGTCATCAAGCGCAGTCATCACGTTTTCCAGGCGGAGTGGTACGGAAAGGTCACGACCTTCCTGATCTATTTTACCATGGCGCTGCATCTGATCTGGCCGGGAACCGTCCCGAAGACGGTCTCCTGGATCACGATGGGGATCACGCTGTTCTTCCAGCTGTTGTCCTTCGCGCTGTACGCAGTCCGAAACAACCGGCTGGTCAGACGGTTTAAAAACAAAGAAACAGACGGCGAAGAGCCGTCTCAATCCGAAAGCAGCGAAGAGCACAAGGAAGCCTAATCCTCCTGCCGGTCCCGCCTCAGTTGTCGGCGGATGCGGTTGATATGCCGCTCGAAATCCCCGCTCATTAATAGCTCTGCCAGAACGTACTGTTCAAGTACCGGCACGGAACAGCTGTAAAAGCCGATCCGCTGCCGGTATTTTTCGGCAAGATCCTTCGGCAGCACCATGTACGCGGCTCTGAGTGACGGCGCAACCGTCCGGGAGAAGGTGTTCAGATAAATGACACGGCCTTCCGGAGACAGCGAAAACAGTGTGTCCTCCGCTTTGGAGGAAAGGGTGAATTCGGAGTCGTAATCGTCCTCGATGATGACGGCGCCGCGTTCGGCGGCCCAGCGGACGTACTCCGCCCGTTTGGAAGCGCTGGCTGTGATTCCGCTGGGATAGCTGTTGTAAGGCGTTACATGAAGGACTTCGGCCCGGCTTTGCTGCATGGCGTCGCTGCGAATCCCGCCCGGTCCCATCGGCAGCAGCTCGCAGACGGCGCCGTTCGCTTCATAGATCTGACGGATCTTCTCATACGAAGGATCTTCCAGCCCGAAACGTTTTTCCCGGCCCAGCAGCTGCACGATCAGACTGTAAAAATGCTCCGCGCCGGCACCGATGATGATCTGCTCCGCATCGACCCGGATCCCGCGGGAACGCGCCAGATAGGCTGATAATGCCGTCCTGAGGGGCAGGCAGCCGTCGCGGGGCGAACGCTCCAGCAGTGTTTCCCCGTAAAGACTCAGAACGCGACGGACCGTCCGGGCAAACAACGGAAAAGAAAGAGAGTCCCGGACGCCGGGATCTGCCGGAAGAGGCGCGGCAGGGACCGCTTCCCGCACGGAAAAGAGCGATTCGCTCCGGTAAATGACGTAATAACCGCTGCGCTGACGGGCTTCGATATACCCTTCGTCACAGAGAATCTCACAGGCGTGTTCGACGGTAACCAGGCTTAAGGCCCGATCCAGCGCCAGCGTCCGTTTGGAAGGAAGCTTTGTTCCATACGGAAAAACGCCATCCGTGATGGCGTTCCTCAGTTCCCGGTACAGTGTCAGATAGGCAGGATCGGACATCGGCAAGACTCCTTTTTCCGGGGCGGACCGCGGATCAGCTGAGAATGCGGATCTTGGCAGGATCGACCTCAAATGAGACCCGGGCCGATTTTTCATGCACTTCCCCGTCGGTGTGGATATCCAGCGGCGTATCCAGTGTCAGCTCGGCTTTCCGGCACTGAAAATAGTACACGCCCTTCATGCGGATATGACGGCCCTTGAACAGGGATCCGAAGAGACAGACGATAAAGCGCAGATGATTTCGCGCCGTCACGGCGCAGATATCGATCAGCCCGTCCTGAGCCGAAGCCTTCGGACCGAAGAAAAAGCCGCCGCCCTCATACGGAAGATTGTGTGCGGAAAGGAAAGCCAGCTTTTTCAGAGGGATCGTCTGCTCCCCGTCATCCAGGACCAGCGTTCCGTTGGCCAGCGGGCAGCCGAACATGTTTTTGATCCCGAGCACCAGATAGGAGAGAAAACCCAGATGCAGCCGGTTGAGCTTTTTCTTGACGTTGTTGTGAAGCATGTCGAAGCAGACGGCAGCATCAAAACCGATCCCGCCGGAGACGATAAAACGGCTGGGCTGTCCGCCGTTCACGGAAAGCCGGCCGATATCAACGGTCCTCGGTTTTAAGGAAGCCGCTTTGACTGCCATCTCCGGTCCGTTCGTTTCCGTAACGGGCAGCTGAAAGCCGCGGGCAAAATCATTGCCGGAGCCGTAGGGAATGTAGAACAGCGGCGGCAGCGGATCTTCCGGAAGTCCGTTGACCAGTTCGTTCAAAGTCCCGTCGCCGCCGATCAGTCCCAGCTGTTTTATTTCGGGATTCTGCGTCTGGGTAAAACGGCCGGCCAGCGTTCCGGTCATGCCGGGCGCTTCGGTGTAAAGAAATTCATTTTCGATGCCGGCCTCGTCCAAAGCCTCCCGGATTTTTTCCGCATAGGCTTTGCTGTGCCAGGATTTTGCCGCCGGATTGACAATAAAAGGAAACATAGTTTTCTGCCTCGGGGTTCTTTTCTTATTCACAGTGTAGCATAAAATGTCGGGAAAGGAAAGAAAAAAGTGCTCAACCTGAAGTTGAATTATATCAACGACCCGGTTATTTACAGAGGCTGAGCACCGTTGTATGATGAGAACCGGCGGGAGAAATGAGCCCGCCGGAGAGGAGAAAAAACATGGATGCAATACAGGTAGGACAGTATATCCAGCATTTACGCAAAAAAGCCGGTATGACGCAGAAGGAACTCGCCGGAAAGCTGAATGTTTCTTTTCAGGCCGTCTCCAAATGGGAGAACGGCGATACGCTGCCGGATACGGGGCTTTTGCTGGATCTGTGTGAGATTTTGAACACGACGGCGGATAAGCTCTTAAGCGGCGGCCGGATCCTTTCGCTGGAACGCAGGCTGATGCGGACGGAGGACGTTGTCACCGGGTTTAAATATCTGGAAAATATCGGGAAACTGTTCGGAGAGGAAAGCACCTTCTTTACCGGCATGGTCGAAGGGATCAACGAGAGGATGAAGATCGATCTTCTGACTTATCTGAAAGATCCCATGACCCGGGAAGTGCTTTACGCAGAAGTCCTGATCCAGGGGATTCTTTCCGGCCGCACCGTTGATATGGAAGACGTGGAAGCCAACTTCCGAAACAAAAAGATGGTCGAAACGATCCGGCGCTACCGGATGAAGGCTGAACGGGGCGAAGAATAAGGGAATGCCGTCTTTCGAATTACTGTTAAGACAAGGTCCGGGCGATCATCGCCCGGATCTTTGCTTCATAGCCTTCGGGATCCCGCCAGATCGACTCGATATGCCGCGCACCGGGCACGAAAAGGCAGTCCTTCGGCCCCGGGTACAGCGCGTAAAGCGCCGGGCCGTTTTCGGCCGGCACCAGTTTGTCCTCCGTTCCCTGGACGAAGAGTATGGGGATGGAGGCGCGCATTAAATGCGGCCGCACGTCGGTCTCCTCCAGACGGATGCCGCTGCACAGCCGGTGGATCGTTTTCAGAAGAGAAAAACAGGGAGAGCGCTTCAGCAGGGTTTCCGCTTCCGTGTAGCCGCTGTCTTCCACGATGAATTTCACCTCCGGCCCGATCCGGTCGCTCATAGCCATGACCGTGGCACCGCCCAGAGACAGTCCGTGCAGGATGATCTGCGCTCCGGCCCCGGCTCTTTCCTTTAAAAGCGAAAGCCACTCAAGACAGTCGCTGCTTTCCCGCACGCCGTAGCCCACATAGCGGCCGCCGCTTTCGCCGTGCGCGGTATTGTCCGGCGCGAAAACGTCAAAACCCAGCTTATGGTAGAGCGGCAGAAAGAGCCCGGCGGTCTCCGCATGTTCGGAACGGTAGCCATGGACGATGAAAGCGACATGCTTTCCGTCACTCTTCGGTGCCGGGAAATAAAAACCGGCCAGCCTCTCGCCCCGGGTATTCCGAAGGCTCAGCCGCGTCTGCGGCAGGGCCTTCGCCTTTTCCTTCAGCGCATCCCGGAATTCATAGTAGGCGTCTTCATGCCCCTTATCGTTCCCGCTCACATGCATGCACCAGTCCAGCAGGGCTGAGCCCTCCCGGGTAAAGGAATAGCGGTACAGCTCGCGGACGGCCAGCGAAGCCAGCCCCGCGCCGGAAAGCAGCGCAGGCAGCGCGGCGGAAAAGCCCTTCTTCATGACGCCTCCTTATTTCACCGGCAGCATCGCGCCGACGGTGGCGAGCAGCGAGCAGAGCGCGACGAGGATCAGGAAGGGCCAGGTGCCGAAGCGCCCGACGATCTCGGACTTTCCGACGCGCTTTCTCGAAAGATAGTAAGCAAAGATGATCCCGAGTCCGGTCACGACCTGGATCGCGCTCGCGTAACGGGCCAGACTTACGAAGCTGGCCAGCGAGAAGAGGGCCAGGATCAGGCAGGGCAGGGAGGCCGCAAGCCAGCTGGGCTTTAAGCCCCACTTCGTCTGTTCGTGAACGATATCCCGCAGGTTCAGGGTGTTGGCCCAGAAGCTGGTCGCCAGCGCGAGCAGTGTAAAGACATAGCCGATGATACTGACCCAGCCGCCCAAATGGCCGGCCAGATCCACCAGCGCGCCGTCCTCGCTGATCCTTTCTCCCGCGCCGAGCAGGGTCATCAGCGTGACCAGAAAGATCAGACAGAGATTGATCGCCAGCCCCAGCGCGATGGAGAGACGGATCCGCTTCGCATCGCCCTCCAGCCCCTTTACGACCTGCGGCGTGGACATCACGGCCGAGAGCGAGAAGGAGACCATGCCGAAGAGCGCAACCGCGTTTCCGAAGCCGTGGAAACCGCCCGGCAGGGGCGAAAGCTCCTTCATCAGCGTAGCGGCAAACAGGATCACGATCACGCCGATCATGGCAAAGACCGCGTACTTTTCGCAGATGCCGACCAGCTTCATTCCCAGAAAGACCACGCCGGCGCCGATCACG
Organism: Lachnospiraceae bacterium; assembly: GCA_017619975.1. Classification (GTDB taxonomy): domain Bacteria; phylum Bacillota; class Clostridia; order Lachnospirales; family Lachnospiraceae; genus UBA6987. Next base: position 15,933 of record JAFZRH010000034.1, read on the forward strand.
TAGAAGATCAGAACGCCGAGCGTATCGGAAAGGCCGAACCAATTCCGGAAGACGGCAGCGGCGCCGGTCAGAAAACCGCTGACGTTGATCAGAACGGACAGCCCCAGCAGACCGAAGGCCAGCCAGGTGAGGACGGCCTTCAGCTTTCCGGAGAAGAGCTCCGCATTGAAGCAGGAGATGAACTGCGCGCCGCCGTTATTGTAGGAGAGTTCCGCTATGATCAGGTGCAGCAGCAGATTGAAAAGATAACAGAGAAGGAGGATCAGCAGGATCTCCCGCAGGCTGTTGTGCGCGGCCAGATACGGGACGGCCAGGATGCCGCTGCCGACGCCGTGGCCTACGATAATGCTCGTGGCCTCGGCAAAACTCAGTTTCGATTCGCCTTGAATGGAACGCATGATATGATCTCCTCGCAGATTGCTTTTTTTACGGACGCTTGCTACAATATCGGTAAAATCATAACAGAAGCAGCCCGAAAAAGCAAGCCGGCGGGACCGGCTGCGGCTTCGGAAAATGCTTTTTGACGGTTCCGCCAAAGAAAGACAAAACAGGAGGAAGCAGGATGGAATACCGGATCCTTGACCCGGAAAGAATACGGAAGGAAGCGGCGTACTGGCGCTTCCCGGGCGTGGCCGTATCGGTCTTCGGGGAAGATTTTGAAGAAACTTTCTGCACCGGCCTGCGGGCGGCTGACAGACCGGAGCCCTTCGGTCCGGATACGATGTTCACCATCGCCTCCTGCTCAAAATCCTTTACTTCGATGCTGGCGGCACAGCTTGTGGATGAGGGCCTGCTCGACTGGGACGCGCCGGTCAGTTCCTATCTGCCCGAGTTTCAGATGTGGGACGCCGCCGCGACGGAGAAGATGACGCTGAAGGACATCCTCTGTCACAGGACGGGTTTCGGCGCGCACGACGTGATCTGGCCGGCGCCGTTTTCCCGGGAAGAGATGGCAAGGCGCCTTCGTTTCATCGAGCCGACGGACGCCTACGGCTCCCCACAGACGCTTTACAGCAACGTGATGTACGCGATGGCGGGCTATGTGGAAGAAGCGGTGAGCGGGAAAAGCTGGGAGGAGCTGCTGCGGGAAAAGATCTTTTTGCCGCTCGGCATGGATCGCTCAGACGGCAGCGGGAGAGTGCTCGTTGCCGATCCGGATCACGCGGAGCCGCATTATTATAAGAATGGCGGGGTCGTCCGCGTTCCTTACTGGAACGTGGATCAGGCCGGTCCGGCCGCTTCGATCACCAGCACGCTGCGGGATCTGACAAAATGGGTGAAATGCCACGCGAACGGCGGCGTGCTGCCGGACGGGAGAAGGCTCGTCTCTCCGGAGCGCTTTGCCGAGCTGCATACGGTCCGGCTGCCGCACTACGGCATGCAGCGGCTCCCGCATCCGGAATACCGCCCGGCCGGCTACTGTCTGGGCTGGCAGAGCGGCAGCTACCGCGGGACCGTTTATCAGCGGCACGGCGGCAAGATCGAAGGCTACAGCTCGCTTATGGCCTATCTGCCGGAAAAGCGCGCCGGCTTCGTGATGCTCGTGAACCTGCACTGCCCGCCGGACTATTTCTTCCAGGGCATGTTTTACCTTCTGGCAGACCGCATTCTCGGGGTAAAAAGCAACGGGGCGGCGTATTTCCCGAAGGAAGGGAAGACAGCGCCGGACCGGTACTATCACGAATGCGAACTGGATATTGCGGCCAAGCGCCTGGATCCGGCCCTTCGCAGCGTACCTGCGAAGTTTACTCCCGAAGAACTGACCGGCATTTATGAAAACCGCGGCTACGGGCGGATCACCGTGCGGCAGGAAGACGGCCGGCTGCTTCTGCATTACCGGGACCAGGAACTCCCGCTTGTGCACTTCGGCGGGGACTGCTATACCATGGAAGGCGTGCTGGCCGACGTGCTGACGATGAAGGTGCCGGTTCGCTTCGAGCATCATCCTCCGGTGGGCGGACGGGCCGAGCGGCTCTTTGTCGGCTATGAGGACGGCGTCCGCGACATTTTGTTTCTGCACCGGCGGGAGGAATGAGGGGGCTGAATGGTTGCAGGTTCCCTGCTCCGGACCGCCTTGCGTACTGCCGTTTGAAAATATTCCGAAAAATACCGAGTAAAGGAAAAAAACTATGAATTCCCGTATTCTTATGCTCCTTCTGCTGATCGCTCTTTTGACAGGTTTGTGTACCGCCTGTTCGCAAACAAAGGATCATAGCAGTACTTTTTCTTCGGAAGAGTATTTGGAAACAACACGGACGGATATGACAGCGGATGCGTCAGTCTCCGTAACTTTAGAGGTGCCGGGGAAGCGGCAATTATCTGAATTGTCCGATACGGACCTTATTGCTTTTATGCTTGAAAACGGCGTTGATTTCACCGGAATTCCCGATCCTGCCGAAGACACAAAAACAGTGGAAGAGATTCGAAAAAATATCGCTGAGATTGAAGCGGATCCTTACGGGTTTATGGGTCACGCAAGTGCCGCAGAAATTAATCTCGGTCTTGAAAAAGAGCGCCGCGCGGTTTGTACCTATTATGACTGGCCGCTCATCCGTCTTACATTAGAAACATCTGCAGATACAGGCAGTATTCTGTCGGACTTTCAGCTTTGGTCACTTTCGGAAGCCTTTTTCGGAAGGCATATTTCGGAAACAGAAAACGGAATAAAAATGGAATTTGTTTCCCCCAGTGCCCGTACGCCGGATTTCCGTCGCAAAATGACAATTTATCTGGAGCCTGCAGAAGTCATTTCTCAGATGGAGGCTGCGGAAGATCCTGAAACAAATTTGAAAGAAGCTCCCGGCGGCTCCGGTTTCCGAGACGGTTCAGCGATTATTTATTTTCACGGCAATCACGACTACACGATTTATTGTCGCCCGGAGGACGGCTTCACGGCTGTGAAGATCGAAGCAACTCTGACGCTGAAAGAGCTGGCGGATCTGATCGGCGGCAGCCGTCTCTGTGAAACGTCAAAATAGACATGAAAAAATCCGCTGGGATCTCAGCGTTTTTTCATCTGCAAATGCCTATTGTTAAAATCCCACCTACAGCTTCCTCTTCTTCAGAATAACACTGCTTGCAGTTCTTTAAACCATCTTTCCTGTTTTATCGCTTCGGCAGGGTAAAGGAAAAGGCGACGCCGCCGTCGGTATTTTGGGCGGAGCATTTTCCGCCGTGCAGCTGAACGATGTTCCGGGCGATGGCCAGACCGAGGCCGCTTCCTTCTCCCGAGCGCGCTTCATCCGCCCGATAAAAAGGTTCCCACAGCTTGCTTAAGGTTTCCGCAGAAAGCGGCGCGCTGTCATTTTCCATGCGGAAGCTGGTCTTCAGCCGGTCTGTCCGGACCGTGACCGAGATCCGTCCGCCTTCCGGCGTATATTTGATGGCATTGGTCGCGAAATTTTCGATCACCTGCGCAATGCGGCTCTCATCGGCCGTCACGGCGGCATCCTCCGGAAAATCGAACGAGACCTCAAGTTTTTTAGCCTGTACCAGCGGCTCCAGCCTGACAAAGACCGATCTCGTCAGATCCTTTAAAGAGAATTCATCGCTCGCCAGCCTGACCTTTCCGGCTTCGAGGCGCGAGAGGTCCAGCATCTCTAAAACCAGACTGTCCGTGCGTTCGGCTTCGGTCAGGATGGTATCCAGATACTTCTCCCGCTTTTCTTCGGCAATCTGCGACTTCAGCCCCTCGGCATAGCTGTGAATAACGGCAAGGGGGGTTTTTAATTCGTGTGCCAGCGCGGAGATCATGGCGCGGCGGCTTTTCTCCGCATCTTCCGCATAGGCCAGTGCGGTCTTAAGCCGCGTGATTTCATATTCGCTCTTGTGCTGAGCGTTCTTCGCGGAAATATAAAAGTCCGTCAGCTGTTCCGCTTCCCGCCACGGGCGGAGATCGTTCTCCGGAAGATAAGCACGGCTGTCTCCGGACACGGCGGCCGATAGCTGCTCCAGCGGATCCGTCAGCCGTTTTTTGAGACAGTTCCGGATCAGGAAAAACAGCAGCAGTGCCAGAAGGCCGCTCAGGATATAAATGTTTCGCAGCGCGCTCATGGCGCAGTAAAGCGGACGAGAGCGGACGGCGGTGATCATATAGTATTCCGTCTCGGGTTCTCCCCCGGAAAAATAGTCAAAGCCTTCGTAGTCGGCAAAGCGCCGGCCGTCGAAGACCAGCAGCTCACCCAGGCTGAACTTGCCCATCTCTCTAAAGCTTGCGGATTGTTGATACACCTTGGCCCAGGCGGGAAAATTCAGTGTTTTCGTGAGCGCTGCCAGGCTTTCATATTCTGTTCCGTTATAAGAAAAAGCGGTTCGGGGATAGTCCCACATCCTCGGACTTTCCGCATAGATGGTTACAAGCCCTTTGCCCGGGTGCTCTGCACTCTTATCAAACAGGCACTGCCAGTCAAGCCATCCGCCGCGGTCTGCAAGGGAGATCAGACTGGCTCCCGCCTCTGCCTGGCGAAACACTTCGTAAAGCTGCGTTGCCGTTACGTAATACAGGCTGACCGGAAGAAACTGCGTGCCTTCGAAGCTGCCTGTGATCCGCAGGGCCTTGAATTCGTAAAGCCAGTGCATGCCCTGAAACTCCACGCGGAAGAGCTGATACGGATCCTCCTGCTCGTCTTCTGCGTTCTTTCCCTCGCTGATATCGATCCACGCACAATGCGTTGCATAGGGAACATTTGCTCCCGCCTCCCATTCCTCCTGTGTAAAGTAGTCGAAAAAGAGAGCCTCTTCATTGCTGGTATGCAGCAGTTTTCCCTCTCCGTCATAAAAGAGCACGGCGGTCTCCATGGGGTAGGTAACTTTCCGGATCAGCTTGCCGCGGTCTGTCAAGTCCGAATACTGCCTCCAGGAGGACACCCCAGCCTGCGTATGAACGGAGAGATTTCCCAGAACACAGTAATCAAAATAATCCGGATGCTCATTCTGATATCCGTACCGGGAAGAATTCTTATCATAAAATTGATTGAATCCGTCAGAAAGCTCGGTTGAGAAACTGTAGCTTTCTTCGTACAGCTTTTCGTAAATCTCCTGCGCCAGCACCACGGTAAGCAGCGTCATGGACAAAAGCCAGCCGAGCGAGATCCCCAGGATCAGCAGTCCGGTCAGGGCCTTGCGGGAGCGGATGCCTTTTTTTTCCTTCATGCTCAGCCCTCCAGCTTATAGCCGGCTTTGATGACGGTCCTGATGCAGGCGGCATAGGGGCCGAGTTTTTCCCTGAGGCGCTTGATGTGGGTATCCACCGCCCGTGCCTCGCCTTCGTAATCGTAGCCCCAGCACTTAACAAGCAGCTGCTCCCTGCTCATGACGAGGTTTTTGTTCTGCATCAGGCAGCAAAGCAGGGCATATTCTTTCGGGGTCAGATCCACTTCCTCTTTTCCGGCGAACACCTTCCGCGCGGAAAGTTCAAGACGGATCCCGCCGGCTTCCATCCGGTCCCCGGGAAGGATGTTTCGCTGATTGCGCTTGATGAGCGCCATCGTCTTGGCATAGAGCACGGACAGAGAAAAAGGCTTTGTCACGTAGTCGTCCGCCCCCAACTCGTAGCCCAGGAGCTTGTCCTCTTCGTCGGACAGAGCCGTGAGGAAGATGATGGGGACGTCGTTTGTCCGGCGCACGGTGCGGCAGACCGAAAGACCGTCCAGTTCCGGCATCATGATATCGAGCAGGATCGCATCGAACTCGTTTCGGCGGAGCATCTCGAGCGCCTGCCTTCCGTTTTCGGCTTCCGCAGGGAGCTATCCCTTGCTGCTGAAATAATCGCACAAGACTTCCCGCAGTCTTGCTTCGTCTTCCACGATCAGAATCTTAGCGTTCATACGGCGGATCCCCCTCCTTTCGCCCCTACTGTACAGGCCGGATTTGTATTCTCTGTGTCGGATTGGAAAAAATATATAAAGAATTATATCACAGGGATCTGAAAAAAGTTTCAGAACATAACAAAAAAAATCCGTTGGCATTCCAACGAATTTTTGCGCTGCGGGTGGCCGGACTCGAACCGGCACGCCTGTGAGGGCGAGGGATTTTAAGTCCCTTGCGTCTACCTGTTCCGCCACACCCGCGAAAAAGCAAACGCGACCCGAATGGGACTCGAACCCACGACCTCCGCCGTGACAGGGCGGCGCTCTAACCAAC
>JAFZRH010000035.1 GCA_017619975.1 Lachnospiraceae bacterium
CGGCAAGCGTGCCCAGCTCGGCCTCGACGACCACGCCGTGATCGTGCGCGTATTTTACGACTTCCTTGGTGATCGCGATGTTTTCCTCAAACGGCTTGCCGGAGGCGTCGATCATGACGGAAGTGAAGCCGCCGTCCACGCAGCTCTTGCAGGTCTCGAAGGAATCGCCGTGATCCAGGTGCAGGCAGATCGGCAGGCCGGAATCTTCCACGGCCGCTTCGACCAGCTTCTTTAAATAAATCGGGTTCGCATAGGCGCGGGCGCCCTTGGACACCTGCAGGATCAGCGGCGCGTTGTTTTCGCGGCCCGCTTCCACGATACCCTGAATGATCTCCATGTTATTGACATTGAACGCGCCGATGGCATAGCCGCCGTCATACGCTTTGCGGAACATCTCAGCACTGGTTACTAAAGGCATGTTAAAACCTCCTCAAATGATTTCGGTGCATATATTGTAGCACAAATTCTGAAAAGTACAAGCGGAAAATCAATCGTACTGGCGCAGGGCTTCGTCGATCACGGAAAAGTCGACCGCGCACCGGCCTTCGGAGATCCGGAGCGGGACCGTATCCGCAAAGGAATAGGTCTCCGGCTGCTCATCTTTCTCAAAATCATAGACCGTGACGCTTCTTTTTTCGGGATCGACGACCCAGTACTCCCGCACGCCGGCGTTCATATATTTGTTCAGTTTGCGGAACATCTCCCGAAAACTGTTGGAGGGAGAAAGTACTTCCACGATAAAATCCGGCGCCCCGTTGATCCGGCGGATATCGCGGTCATTTTTTTCGCAGACGATGAGGATATCCGGCTGCACCATGGTGAAGTTGTCGTTGTCCAGGCGCACGTCCAGCGGCGCGAAGAACAGCCGGCAGCCGGGATGCGCCTTCACAGACGGGTACAGCTGGACCGTCAGTTCCGTCAGGATCATCTGATGGATCTGCGTCGGCGCCGCCATATCGTAAAAGACGCCGTCGATCAGCTCCACCCGCCGCTCGTCCGGCAGGGCAGAATAATCGTCGATCGTATATTGTCCCTGGCGGGGAAAATCCGGAGCCGGCAGTCCCTCACGGACATACAGCTCCCGTCCTTCGGGAACCCGGTAAAGCGTCCCGGGCCTGAAGCCGGTCATGAGTTCCGGCTTTTTGCTTAAATGATACTCCAAAGCGACGAGCGTTTCCCGCCGGGGGGCCTTCGTGATGCCGCCGAAGATCTTCTGCACGGTGCTGTAGGGGATCCCGGTCAGCTCCGCGATCTGCTCGTTCGAGTAACCCAGCTCTCTTTTTCGCTTCTTCATTTCTTCTATCGTCATGGTCTTCCCTTCCTTTTTCGCGTGATCCGGCCGGCCGCCGGCTTTTTGCTTCCTGCTTTTATCCATACTATCGGAGATCCGGCTGTTTGTCAACCGAAAACCGTCCGTTATTTATCCGTTTTTTATCCGTTTATCCACCGTTCCGCCCGTTTTTCTCTTCTCCCCCGCACGATTCCGCGGCGTCCTGATTTTTCTTGTCAGTTTCCTGCATTTCTGTTATGATAGCTTCAGAATACGACTCGTGAGGTTTCCCATGAAAGAAACGAAGCAATATACCCCCGAAGAACTGCGCTATCTGACCCTCCTGGCCAGACAGTATCCTACCGTACAGGCGGCCGGCACCGAGATCATCAACCTGCAGGCCATCATGAACCTGCCGAAGGCCTGCGAGCACTTCATTTCCGACGTGCACGGCGAGCACGAAGCCTTCCTGCACATCCTGAATTCCTGCTCCGGCGCCGTGCGGCACCGCATCGACGAGCTCTACGGCAACACGCTCTCACTGGAGGACCGCGATCAGCTGGCGACTCTCATCTATTACCCGAAAGAGAAGCTCAAGCTGATCCTTCCGACCTTAAAGAATCCCGACGACTGGTACCGCATCACGCTGCACCGGCTGGTGGAGCTGTGCCGCTCCGTCTCCTCGCGCCATTCCCGCTCCAACGTGCGCAAATCCATGCCGCAGGACTACGCCTTCATCATCGACGAACTGCTCCATACGCACAACGAGGAAGCCAACAAGCGCGATTATTTCGAAAATATCATCTCGACCGTGATCGAGATCGATCAGGCCGGCAAGCTGATCGAAGCGATCTCGACCGTCATCAAGCGCATGGCTGTGGACCACCTGCACCTGGTCGGCGACATTTTCGACCGCGGCCCGCGGGCGGATATCATCATGGACGCGCTGCTGGGCTATCACAGCGTGGACGTGCAGTGGGGCAATCACGACATCCTCTGGATGGGCGCCGCCTCCGGCAGCCGCACGCTGGTCGCCACAGTCGTGTCCAACTCCATTCATTACAACAACCTGGAGGTCATCGAGACCGGCTACGGCATTTCTCTGAGGCCCCTCTCCGTCTTCGCGAACGAAGTCTACAAGGACTGCGACGTCTCCTGCTTCAAGGTCAAGCTGACCGGCGACGACAAGGAGCTTTACTCGGAAAAAGACAAGCTTCTCTCCGCCCGCATGCACAAGGCCATCACCGTGATCCTGTTCAAGCTGGAGGGGCAGAAGATCCTGCGTCATCCGGAGTACGGCATGGACGACCGCCTGCTCCTGGACAAGATCGACTACAAGAACAAGTGCATCACCATCGGTGACGTGACCTGGCCTTTGAAAGACACGGATTTCCCGACGGTCGATCCGAAGGATCCGTACGCGCTGACCGAGGAGGAATCGAACGTCATCAACCAGCTCACCGCCTCCTTCATGCACAGCGAGAAGCTGCAGAAGCACGTCCGCTTCCTCTATTCCAAGGGAAGCATTTACAAGATCTACAACGGCAATCTGCTCTTCCACGGCTGCATCCCGCTGACCCCGGAAGGCGAGCTTTTAAGCTTCCGTCTGGGCGGCCGGGAAAGAAAGGGCAAGAAATTTCTCGACTGGGCGGATCAGGCAGCCCGCCAGGCCTATTATTTCAAGCCCGGCTCGCCCGAAAAGCAGCTGGGAATGGACCTTTTGTGGTTCCTCTGGGCCGGCCGCAACAGCCCCATCTTCGGCAAGGACCGCATGACGACCTTCGAGCGGCGCCTGATCAAGGACGAGGCCGCCTGGACCGAGACCAAAAACGCTTACTACAAGCTGTATGAAAACAGGGACGTCTGCGAATTCCTCTTAAAGGAGTTCGGTCTCACGGGCGAGCACAGCCATATCATCAACGGCCACGTGCCTGTCAAGGCCGGAAAGGGCGAGAGCCCCATCAAGGGCGGCGGCAAGCTGATCGTGATCGACGGCGGCTTCTGCAAGGCCTACCAGCCCACCTCCGGCATCGCCGGCTATACGCTGGTCTCCAATTCCTACTTCTACCGCATCGTTTCGCACCAGCCCTTCGCCGGCCGGGAGAAGGCGATCCGGGAGAACGTCGATATCGATTCCTCGCCCTACGTTTTCGATCGGACGGATCAGCGCCTCAAGATCAGCGACACCGACATCGGACAGGAGCTGAAAGCCCAGGCGGACGACTTGAAAGCCCTCCTGCAGGCCTACCGCGACGGCGTGGTGAAGGAAGACCACGGGAAAGCGTAAACGGAGGTTCCCATGACCCTATTTCTCACCAGCAGTTTCTGTCTTCGCGAGGTCGTCGGCATCGATCCGACCGCCGGCTTTCTGGACGAATTAAAGGCGCGCCTGCCCCGGCCCTGCCGGCTGCTTTTCGTCTGCTCGAAAGAGAACGATCCCGACGTGACCGATCTGTACGCGGCTTCCACCGCCGACTGTTTCAAACGGGAGGGCTTCTTCTTTTCGCAGTTCCGGATCCTGGATGGGCGGACCGCTTCGCACGCGGCAGAATGGGCGGCAGACAGCGACCTCATCATCCTCTCCGGCGGCCACGTCCCGACACAGAGCGCGTTCTTCACCAAAATCGGACTCAAGGACATCCTTCGAAAGTATAACGCCTTCCCCTCTGGGGAAGGGGGACCGCAGCCGAAGGCAGCGGTGGATGAGGTTCCCCCGTCTTCTTCCGCTGAGAAGATCGTCATCGGCATCAGCGCCGGCACCATGAACTGCGCGGAGACGGTCTACGCCATGCCGGAACTGGACGGCGAAAGTCTGGATCCGGCGTATGAGCGCTTCATCCCCGGGCTGGGCCTGACCGACATCAGCGTGATCCCGCACTACGACTATATGAAGGATGTGATGCTGGACGGCAAACGCGCGATGGAGGACATCGCGTATCCGGACAGCTTCGGCCGCGAATTCCTGGTCCTGCCGGACGGAAGCTACGTGCTGATCGAAGCGGGGAAAGCCCCCGTGATCCGCGGTCGGGCCTGGCGGCTGAAAGACGGGAAAATGACGGAAATCTAAGCGTCTTTCTCTATGACAGGCAAAGGAAATAATTGACAAAAGGGACTGTTTTGTCTTATAATTTTTTTGATAAGAGCGCTGAACCCGCAATCTGTCTATGAAAAACAAATCAACAGGGAGGAATTTGCCACATGAAAGGTTGGGAATTCACTGGAACACATCAGCCGCTGAAGATCGTGGAAAAACCGGATCCGAAAGCAAAACCGGGTTATGTCGTTTTAAAGACGCTGGCCGGCGGTCTTTGCCACTCTGACGTATCCGCGCTGGATATCGAGTCCTGGATGCCTCAGTTTAACGTACCGGTCATCATGGGCCATGAGGTCTGCGGCCGCATCGTGGAGATCGGCGAGGGCGTGGAAGGCTTTGAGATCGGCGACGTCGTCGCCGTCTGCCCGCTGTACGCCAAAGACGGAACGACCCCCGGCTACACCAGAGACGGCGGATACGGCACCATGACCACCGCTCCCGTCGAGCAGCTCGTTAAGGTTCCGGCCGGCATTCCTCCGTACAAGGCAGCCGCCGCGACTGACGCAGGCGCCACCTCCTATCATGCTCTTTGCTCCGTAGGCGGAGCCAAGGAAGGCATGAAGGTCGGCATCATCGGCGTCGGCGGTCTGGGCATGTTCGCCGTCAGCGTTGCGGTAGCCAAGGGCTGCGAAGTTTACGTTGCCACCAGAAAACCGTCCGCTCAGCAGCTGTCTCTCGCGCTCGGTGCCAAGGAAGTCAAGCCGAACATCCTGGAGTTCGCAGACAAGAACCTGGACCTGATCGTTGACTTCGCCGGCGCCGGCAAGACCACGGACGATGCCTTAAAGGCCGTCAAGCCGCACGGCAAGGTCGTTCTGGTCGGCATGGCCAGCGATACCGCGACCATCTACTCCTATTCCATGATCTTCAAGGAACTCACCTTCGAAGGCTCCATGGGCAGCACCACCGATGACCTGCGTGACTGCATCGAGCTGATGCAGAGCGGCAAGCTGGATCCCGAGATCCACATCTGCAAGTTCGAAGAGATCGGCGAAGGCATCGATCTGCTTCGCGAAGGCAAGGTCAGCGGCCGTCTGGTCTGCGTCTACGAAGACTGATAAAAATCCGGTCAACGACGGCAAGAACGATCAAAACCATCCGAACCGCAGGCCCCATCGCTTCTTTTCGATGGGGCCTGTCCTTTTCGAAGCGCACAGGACGAATAAAGCGCTGAAGCATGATGAATATGACAGCAACAAAAACAGAAGCGGCCGGATCCGCCGCCGCGGAGAGTCCCCGCCTGCCCGAAACAGACACCCGGCTCGTGTACGGCTTTCTCGATGCGGGCAAGACGACGTATCTGAAGGAAAATGTCATGAACGACGTTTTCTGGAAATACGGTTCCACGCTGATCCTATGTTTTGAAGAAGGGGAGGAAGCGTTCGATCCCGAAGCGCTGGCGAAGAAAAAGACCTCCGTTGAGTACTATAACGGCGGGAACGTCACTGCTTTCTGCCTGGCCTGCCTGGAAAAACACAGGCCGGACCGCGTTTATATCGAAATGAACGCTATGATGGGGGATCTGCGGGATGCGCTCCCCGCGTGTCTGAAGAAGACTTTCGCCGTCACCCTGATCGACTGGGAAACGATGTCCGTCTATTATGCCAACTTCATGCAGATGATGAAGCAGATGGTGGCCGATTCGCAGCAGGTTGTCTTCCGCGGCTGTCCGTCGCGTGAACTGCTCTCGCCGTACAGTCAGGTCTTCCGGCTGATGAATCCGAAGGCGTCCTACCTGCGGCGGGATCCGATGGGCTATCATGAGAAGGCCTTCGAAATGTTCCTGCCGTATTCCCTGGAAGAACCGGAGATCACGATCTCCGAAAATCGCTTCCTGCCCTTCTGGCTGGATGCGCTGGACCATCCGGAGCATTACGACGGAAAGCGTCTTTTGTTCACGGATCCCGTCGAACTGAGGGAATCCGGTCCCGGCGGTCCCCGGGCTGTCGGCCGGGTCGTGATGACCTGCTGTCTGCAGGATCTTCAGTTCATGTCTTTTGAAACGGCAAACACGGAGCCGGCCTCCCGCTTCGGCGAAAGCTGGCTGACCGGAAGCGCGCTGGCGGGCGTCGTGACCGGAGCCTACGGCGTAAGGAAACTGCGGCTTCTCTTTCAGACAGTTCAGGCTGCCGCGCCGCCGAAGGAACTGATCCTGGACGGCCGGCGCGCTCCGGAGGACTGAACGCTTTTTGAGAAAAGATTGCTATGAACGATTACGCCTTTGATTATCTGGTCTATCATGCGGTCCGGCAGATCCCGGCCGGGCAGGTCGCGACGTATTCGCAGCTGGCGCGCCTGATCGGCCATCCGGGTGCGGCCCGCGCGGTGGGCAACGCCCTGCATAAAAACCCGGACGGCGTCCGCACGCCCTGCTTTCGGGTCGTGAACGCGTCCGGGTATTTAAGCGGCGCCTTTGCCTTCGGCGGCATCTGGGAGCAGCGGGACCGCCTGCGCGAAGACGGCGTGGAAGTCGTCAATCTCCGCGTGGATCTTTCCGAATATCAGTGGGACGGGGCGGGCTATCAGGCGCCCGCCCCGTAAAAAATTTACTTTGTTTCCTGTGTATTTTCTATCAGAACCTGCGGTCCGTACTCAATTCCGAAAAACCGGCAGGCTCTCTTCAGGCACAGCTCTTCCAGCGCCTTATACTCTTCGTTCGTCATCTCAGCCAGCTTAGCCCGGGCCGCCTTTGAAAAATGCTGTTTCAGATTCCGGGAGTACTGAGCTCCGTCGCCCGGAAAGAAATGATCTGTCAAGGTCAGCTTTCCATCTGCGTACTGATACCGCAGCCGGACCGGAACCTGTGCCTGGTTGGTGCATTTTAGGTGACGTTCTCCTTCCGCTGCATAGTCTCCCGTGCCTGCGTATACGTATATATATTTTCCGTCAACGCCCAGCAGACAGAAAGAGCAGATTCTTTTGTATCCGTCACGAAGCCGTCCCGCGAATTCCGGCAGGACTTTTTCTTCCAGATATAGGTAAATGCCTTCCTGGGCGGATGTATCGTTCTCTATCGCCGCCGTAACGCTGTCAATTTTTTTCTTTCTGCCGATCCCTGCCGCGCATCCCGCAATCACAAGAACTGCCGCAAGGACCAGAATCATAGGAGTCTTCTTTTTCATAAGCACAGTATTTTTGCAAGGGAATAGCCAGCTATGGCATCATACATGGGATAAGCCTGACGGGGATTCGTATGCCCGGCAAGCAAAAAATCCGAATCCTCAGCATCATAGTCACTGATAATCATAGCATGAGACGGAGTGATTATCCATAAAAACTGTGTGCAAAAAATTACAACGTCACCTTTATAAATCGGGTTGCTGTAAAACGAAGCATGATTACTTTGATAATCCGATTTTGAAATCTCATAGTAATCATCGCAGTGATCATCCCAATAATCCGTAAACTACGCGCAGCTGATCCAGGGACTGGGATCTGATAAGGACCAGCTATAGTCCAGCTGCGTTGTATTAGCCGGTGCCGGATAGGTATTGTTGAGTTTATAACAATACCAGTTGGCATGCATTTCCATACCGCCATAATACAGCGCCTGAGAGACAAAATTTGTGCAGTCTCCATTCAAATTCGTGCAATTCGGAAAATTTGAGTCAAACGAATCGTAATGACTGTACGCCCAGGATGCTGCCTGCGTCGGATTAAAGTTCAGTTTGAAGCTTTCAGTTCTTGTCAGAGTATTATGATTATAATACTCCTTTAATTGTTGATAAAAGCGGATGGATTCTTCATCTTGTGAATCCTGCGCATAATGCTTGAAGAAAAGGTAAATCTGATACTTTATATCAGAATCACATTTCTCATAATGCATCGTTATCAAATGCATCGCATGGATCTTCTCCTCCTTGTCAAGAGAAAGCATCGAAGGGATATCAAGCCCTAAAGATACAGCAAGCGCCGTCTTCAGTGTCTGATCGGAGCGATACAGATCGTCCAGAGAAGCAATTGTTTCTCTCATGATCACGTCTGCTTCAGCCTCTTTTAAGGAAGCACCGACAGACTCCAGATAAACTTTTGAATAGGGGCTGATCTCCTCCTTCAGAGATGCCTTTGCCGGCAGGTTCAAAGACGCTGCCAAAAGTGCTGCGGCAAGGACTACGCAAATAATCGTTCTTTTGCACATCGTTTTTTCCTCCTTCTTGATATTACGGGCATGTTCTGGTAACACTGGCTTCTGTGAAAGCCACTCCGTTTATGGTTCCGTTCAGTTTCAGCGTGTAAGTTACGCCGGATACGACTGTGTAAGATTCATTGATCTGCACATAGCCGCTCCCATTTCCCGGCCAGCTAATCAGCTTGGTGCTGCCCTGCCACAACTCCAGTGTGGCAGAAATAGAACCGCTCCCCATAACGGTTCCACTGCAGTTAGCCGTTGTGTCAGTAAAGCTTAAAGAGACATTTTTCTTCAGCGTTACCGCGGCTTCAGCTGGCAATACACTTAACAGCATTGCCAGTAAAAGAATTACTGCGACACTTTTTCTTTCCATGATTTGTTGCCTCCTTTCTGTTCTCCTACAACGGAAACGAAAAACAGAACGAAAAGCAGACATGGTTAAAGAAATTATTTAATATTCTGCATGGTTTGCTATGTCTCTGCAGCACTGATTTTTAATCTCTAATTATAAAAGGCCTCTTGACCTATGTGCATCACTCTTCTTTCCAGTACTCGATATGTTCCAGAATCTTAAGACAGATTTCATGGGGCAGGTAACTGGTCAGACAAAAATACATGTTCCGCTCCTCA
This sequence comes from Lachnospiraceae bacterium, assembly GCA_017619975.1. Classification (GTDB taxonomy): domain Bacteria; phylum Bacillota; class Clostridia; order Lachnospirales; family Lachnospiraceae; genus UBA6987. The sequence continues at coordinate 9,124 of JAFZRH010000035.1, forward strand.
TCCATCCAAACATAATCGTTCTCTATGCTGTCTACATTAAGATAACATTCAATGGTATAATCACCAACCGTTATCTGTTGTATATTCAGTGCCTGTTCACTCACATCCTCAAAGCCGAAAACCAGACCTTCATACATAAAACCATATTGAAATTGAAGAAGTGTCCCATCTTCAAAACAAAGAAGAATCTCGTACTCTTTTGTCGTACCGTTCGTCTCTTCTTTTAGGATTTCCGATCCTTCGGGAATCCACCCAAGTCTGACGACCGAAAGTCCATCATCTCTGAAATCATCCGAGAATGAGTAGCTTACGCGGTTTCCCAACAATGACTTAAACCACTTCGAAATTTTCGCATACGCCGTTTTATCCAGCAACAGCCAACCCGCTAAAGCCGCAATGACGATCACGGCTGCCGTAATCAAGCGGCGCCGGATCGTTTTCCTTCGAGCCGTCTGTCCGATCTTCTGCTGCTCTTCCCTCTGCCGCGCTCTCTCCCTGATCAGGCGTATCATTTTCTCATCAAAAGCATCAGAAGGCGCTTTTGGCTCTGCGTTTTCTATTGCTTCCGTATACTCCCGCCACAGAAGGTCAGCCGCTTCTTCCAAATGTTTTCTTGTATTTCTTCTCACAGCCACACCTCCTTCTCATAAGCTCTCATCTTACCGATCATGCGGGAAACCGTTTTCTGCACCGCCCCAGGCGTCATATCCGTCAATTCCGCGATTTCCCGATACGTCATATGATGTTCAAAATGGTACAGCAATATATCCCGCTGCCTTTCATTCAGCATAGTCAGAAAGCGCTGCAGCAAGTCTTCCTTCTCCAGCGCTTCTTCCCACTGCTCAGACGCCGGATCGATCATATCCTCCTTCAATTCGGTTTCCTTTCGGGCTTTTTTTTGCCGGAGCATATCTCTTGCCTGATTCAAAATACATATAATCAGATAAGCTTCCCGTTTTTCCGCCTGCATTGACGCAAGCTGCTGAATACTCTTATGAGACAGGAGCTTTAAGAAAACCTCCTGCACGGCATCTTCTGCGTCCGCGGCATTGTGAAGCATATGATCGGCAATGCCGAACAGATGTTTGCTCTGTTCCTCATACAATCTGGATAGAAAAGTCCTTTCCTTCGGGTCTTCTATCATCATGAAAATCATGAGCATGTTTTCTTACCTCAAAAAACGGATTGTTCTTTCAGAAATCTTTTGCGCTTGCCTCTTCTTACTAATTTCCCGATATTATTATATCACAAAACGTCGGCGGTCCAAGCCTTTCCCGTCTGAATTCCGGGGAAACTGCCGGACCGGCAGCGGTGTATTTCTTGCATCCGCCGCCAAAACGCGCTATACTGCTGACAAGAAGATTTTCCCGCCGCAGCCTGCCGCGCCTGCGCGCCGTTCTTTAAGGAGGTTTTATGAACGTCACCGACCGTTTTCTGAAATATGTCAGTTTTGATACCACATCCGATGAGGAGAGCGAGAGCACGCCTTCCACGCTGAATCAAAAGCTGCTTGCGGCTTTTCTGGCAGAGGAACTAAAGGCGCTCGGACTCGAACGCGTCCGGCTGGAAGAAACTGCCTACGTCTACGGCTTTCTGCCGGCCACGCCCGGCTGCGAGAAGCTGCCCGCCATCGGCTTTATCTCCCACATGGATACCTCGCCGGCCGTTTCCGGCGCCAACATTAAACCCCGCCGGGTCGTTTACGAGGGCGGCGAGCTGCCGCTCAATCCGGACGTTTCCCTGGATCCGAAGGTCTTTCCTTTCCTCGAAAAATACGTCGGACAGGAACTGATCGTAACCGACGGCACCACGCTGCTCGGTGCGGACGATAAAGCCGGCGTCGCGGAGATCATCACCGCCATGGAATACCTGATCGCCCATCCGGAGATCCCGCACGGCCCGCTGGCCGTCGGCTTTACCCCGGACGAAGAGATCGGCTGCGGCGCGGACCTCTTTGACGTGGAAGGCTTCGGCTGCGACTTTGCCTATACCGTCGACGGCGGTGCTTTAGGCGAAATCGAATACGAAAACTTCAACGC
>JAFZRH010000003.1 GCA_017619975.1 Lachnospiraceae bacterium
CCCTTGGCCGCCGCCGTGATATTCGTCACGGTCAGGCCGTCCGCTTCCAGCGTGCCGCTCGATGCGATATTGAAGGCGCCGCCGTTCTTGTTGTTCGTTACAGTATTATTCGTTCTGTAGTCCGTGACCGTGACCTTGCCGCTTGTGACCAGCTTGGCCCGGATCACGTAGATCGCTACATAATTGAATTCGGTCTCCGCATTCTTCGCCCGGACCGTGAGGCCGCCGGCTTCACTGCCCGCGAGGGTGATGGTCGGATACGCGCTCTCCTCGATGCCGGAGTCCCCGTAGAATTCCAGCCCGCGCGCCGCCGCGTCACCGATCAGGAATGCTCTCGGCGTACCGTCATCCCGGATGGTAAGCGATTTATTGATGCGGACCGTACTGGTCAGTTCCACATCATCCACCAGCTCGATCGTCCAGCCGTTCTCCGCGGCATTGACCATTGCCGTAAAGCGGCCTTCGTCTGCTTTTTTTCCGCTTGCGTCATACAGGATCGCCTCCGGGCTGGTTAACGGAGCTTCTTTCAGTTTGCCGTCTTCCTCCAGTGTAACGCCTGTGGGAAGGGCCGGCATCTGCGCAGCCCCGCCGTTCACCGCCGCCTTCACAACGGCGGCTGATCCGCTTAAGACCACGCGGCCGTCCGTATAGGCGTCCAGATAGATATTAAGAAGAGAACTGCTGTCAAAGCCGTCCGCCAGTGCGATTGCTCCGCCGGTATATACAGAAGCCTGCGTCTTTCCGTCAAAACTGAGCGTACCGGCGCTGACGTAGATCGATGTATCCGAGACGGCGCCGCTCGTAAAGCTGCCGCCTTTGATCGTCACACTGCCGTTGTTGCTTAAATAAATATCGTCACCTTTACCGGCGGTGTTGCCGGATAAGGTCACGTCCGTCAGTTCGGCCGTACCGCCGTAGATATAGATCGCCGCGCCGTTGGCTGCCGCGGTATTGCCCGAGATCGTTGTCCCGTTCAGTTTGATGCTGCCGCTGGAAGCCACATAGACGGCTGCGCCGTTCGTATTATTCTTTGCGGTATTGTCGCAGTTGAAGCCGCTGATAGTCACCGGGCCTTCCGCCTCCAGTACACCGCGAATTACATAAATAGCCACCGTCTGGAAGGTCATGCCGTCGGCTGCCCTGACGGTCAGACCGCCTCTCCCTTCCAGACGCAGGACCGCTTCGTTTTCTGTCTGGAAAGCGCGTTCCGTGGAGGAGACCAGGATCGCCCGAGGCGTTCCGTCATCACGGATCGTCAGGTTCTTTTCAACCGTCAGCTTGCCGGTCAGGACCGCATCCGCGATCAGTTCTACCGTCTGATCCGCTTCGGCCCGGTTCATCATGGCCATGAAGCTGCCGCGCGCCAGCTCGGTGCCTGCCGCATCGTACAGCACGGCTTCCACACCGGCGTTGCTGTCTTCCAGGCGTCCGTCGCTGTCCAGTTTTATTCCTTCGGGAAGATCCGGAAGCGTCACCGCTTTTTCATACACCGCGGCTACGACAGTTTCATTGCCGCTTAATACTTCCTTGCCGTCCGTATAAGAATCCAGAAGAACCGTAAGATCGGAATCCGTACTGAAATCGTTTTTCAGCTGGATGGCATTCTCCGTATAGACGCTGACCGTATCCTTGCCGCCCAGCGTCACGGTACCGCCGTTGTTATAAAGAGCTGCTCCGCTCTCAGCCGTCGTCACCGTGCAGTTTTCCAGCGTCAGAACGCCTTTATATAAATAGATGGCATGGCCTTTCTCCGGTGCCGAAGAGTTTGTGATGCTGCTGTTTTTCATCGTCACATCCGCCGCGCTGGTAATGTAGACCGCGCCGCCGTTGCCGCCTTCGCAGCTGCTGTTCGTCACCTGAATATTGCTGACCTCGCCCTTTGTGACCAGATACAGGGTCCCGCCGTAGTTGCCGGCTTTGTTCCCGTCAAAGCTGCCGCCGCTGATCGTAAATTCACTGTCGGATGCCGCATAGACCGCACCGCCGTTGTTGCCGGCCTTGTTGTCCGTAAAGCTCGCACCGCTTAAAACCAGCGTGGCACTGGAATAGATCGCGCCGCCGGAGGAAACGGAGCTGTTGCCCTCAAAGACGCCGCCCGTGACGGTCAGAACGCCCCACGCTCCCGTGGAAGTCGAGCTGTTCAGAATGGCGCCGCCGATCGAGGCTGCCTGATTGTTCTTCAGTTTGACCGTCTTCTCTACCGTCATCTTGCCGGTATTGTAAACGCCGCCGCCGCCCTTCTCGCTGGAGCTCTTGTTATTTGAGATCACGCCGCCGGAAAGCACCGCCGTGCCTTCCGCTGTGTTATAGACACCGCCGCCCTGCGCGCCTGCCGTATTGCCGGTAATGGTGCCGTTGATCAGATGGAAGTATCTCGCCGAATGGACGCCGCCGCCGATTTTGCCGCAGCTGTTGCCGCTGACGGTGCCGCCGAACATGTCCACTTTTCCTTTATTGTAGATGCCGCCGCCGTAGTTCGGGGCGTAGTTTTTGGAAATCGTGCCGCCGTTGATCGTCAGATAGCACTCCGCCTTATTCGCGATACCGCCGCCGGAAGCCGCCGCTTTGTTATTGGTCACGGTACCGCCGTTCATGACCATGGTGCCGGCATTATAGATGCCGCCGCCGGTGTTCATGGATTCGTTGCCGCTGATGGTTCCGCCGTTTAAGGTCAGTTTGTTAAAGTTGTAAATACCGCCGCCGTAGCCGATCTGGCCGAAATTCCGGTTGCCGCTGATGGTTCCGGAATTGTAAGTCAGCGTCCCGTGGTTGCCGATCCCCCGGGCGCCGCCGGTAATATTGACGTTTGTCATCGTCACCACGGCGTTTTCGAAATCCGTGATACCGATCTGCACCACCGCCCGGCCTTCGGGATCGCTGGTGCCCTTTAAGTCCACGTTTTCGATCACCGCTTCACCGTCTTTGATGTACAGGCCGTAGGAACCGCAGACATCCACCGTGCCGTTCTTTACGGTCAGAAGACCGCCGTAGCTGCTGATGCCGTACCCCTCGCCGCCGGATATCGCAAAGCCGTCCAGTTCCAGCGTACCGTAACGCAGATCCGTATCCGTCGCGGAGTCGTTGCAGACGATGGTCTTGGGGGATGCCGTGGAAGTAATATCTTTCGCCACCATCCGGCCGGCCCGGTTGTACAGGGCATGATTGCCGTTGGCAATGATATTGATATGCTCCAGCGTCATGCTGCTGTCGGCTTTGTTAAAGAAAGCCGTGGAACCGATCTTGTCCAGCGTGGCGTTCGTCACGGTAAGATCCGCGGTGTTCCCTTCGTTATAGACCGCGTGGCTCTCGCAGCTCTCCATGGTCACATTGTCCAGGACCGCTTTGCCGCTGTTATAGAAAATATAGTTCTGACTGTCATGCAGCCGGCAGTCCGACATCTCCAGCGTACAGTCCGGATAGTTATAGACAAGGCCCTGGCTTTTGGCGCCGCTCAGTTCCGTATTCTTCATTGTCATGGTGCCGCCGTTGGAGACCGTATACAGCTCGCTGTCGGAGAAAACCGCATTCTCGATCTCCGTCACGCCGCGATTATACAGGATCGTCCCGCTGGAGCCGCTGAAGCTGCCGCCCCGGACCGAAAGCCGGGTATTGCTTAAGACCTGCAGGCCGAAATCACCGCAGTTTTCAAATTCAGCCTCCTCCAGTTCTGCCTGACCGCCGCTCTGCAGATAGATCCAGTTTGTCCCTACCTGAGAAATCTTCGCCTTTACAAGCGCTTCGCCGGCGACACGTATGCCCAGCTTATCCAGCTGCGTCAGCTCACCGCTCTCGAAATCCAGTCTGGCATCTTTCGAGACCAGGATCCCGTTTTTCGCTTTGCCGCTTCCGTCAATGACCGGCCCGTCGATCGTGAGAGAAGCTCCTTCGGAAATCGTGATGATATAGTCGTCACTCATCCCTTTGGCCAGGATTTTTCCGCTGCCGCTGAGCGTTTTCGTTCCGTTCACCGTCAGCGTTTCACCCGAGACTTCTATATCCTCCGTCAGCTCGATCACATCCTCGCCGTCAGCCATAAGACGTTCCCGCAGGATATCCGCTGCCGTTTTTTCAGGCTCGGTTTCCGACGGCGTTGTCGGTTCCGTCGCCGCAGGTTCCGTCGGATTCCCGGCCGGGGTCTGGGTCTGTGCCGGCGTACTTTCCGCCGCCGATTCGGAGACCGGTTCCGTCTCACCGCCGTTATTCCCGCCCCTTGTCAGCGCATAAATACCGGCTCCGCCGGCAGCAAGCGCCAGAACAAGGATCAGGGGAAGCAGCCATTTCTTTTTGCTTTTTCCGTTCTCGTTGCTCATTTTGTTCTCCTCTGTCATGGAATACTCCCTCCAAGTCTCTTTAACATGAAGTCAGCAAAACAAAAACTGTGTGATTCTTTCACGGTTCCTCCTTCTGCAGGAGGCAATAATGTGTATTTATTCTATCAAAACGGATTTTGCAAGTACAGAGAAGAATTTTTTTATCTTATTTATTTTTCAGTATATTTAGGAAAACAATGAAAACCGCAAAAAAAGAACCGCATTCCGCGGTTCTGCTTCCCTCTTCCGCAATTTACGGGATCCGGTAGCGCTGTTTCGGACGTCCGACTTTGCCGTAATCCACCTGCTGGATCAGACGTTTTTCTCTGACCAGATGCTGCAGATAGCGGTAAGTCGTCGGATTCGCCAGGCCGGTCCCCTCGGCAATCTCCTCTACTGTTCTGGCGTTTCCGGCCGTCCGCATGTACTCCATGACCAGCGTCATGGTCGCCTCCGACATTCCCTTTTCCGGGCGGAAGGCGGAAGGCTCCTCCCGCTGCAGTTCTCTCTGCTGCTCCAGCATTCTCAGATGCAGACGGATCCGGCTGATAATATCCGGCGCTTTGATCGGTTTCGTGGCAAAATCTGTCGCGCCTGCTTCCAGAAACGCATCCGCCGTCTGCTGACTGCTCTCAATGGTAAACACGATGACAGGCGTGCTCTGGCTCAGACGCCGCAGCCGCCGAACAGTTTCTACGCCGTTCTCTCCGGGCATATGGTAATCCACCAGGACCATATCAGGCTGTTCCTGCTCAAAAAGCCGGACGCCGCTGTCCGAATCTGCCGCCTCCAGACACTGCCAGCCCTGCAGGGAAAAGAGACGGCTTAACGCAAAGCGGATTGCCTTATCATCGTCTATACAAAGAATCGTCGTTGTTTTACTCATCTTTCTCTCCCTCCGGGATCGTCAGAATCATCGTTGTTCCCTCCCGGCTCGAACGGGCTTCGATCTGACCGTCGCTCTGCCGGACGACCTGCGCTACAAACGACAGACCGAGGCCGCTGGACTGCCGGCCGGACACGCCCATGTCCCAAAACGCTCCGTTCGGGTCCTGCATCCCTGTTCCGTTATCACGGATCGTAAAGCAGATCCGTGTTCCTTTCGCGCTGTTTTGACGCTCCACGGACAGTTCGATCCGCGCTTCCCGATCCGCGGGGATCGCCTTGGCGGAATTCTGCAGCAGATTAACCAATGCGCGGGAGAACAGGATCCGGTTGACACGGATCAGTGCCTCCGGCACGCGGTCTTCTGTCCGGATAGCTTTCACAAAATCCATAACCGAAAGCTGAGCCATGACCGTGTGCAGGATCTCTTCCACCGGAACCAGTCCCCGGTCTTCTCCGGACATGATCTCGGAGATCATCCGGTTCATCTGCTCCATCGATTCCTCCATCCTCTCCAGACACTCCTGATCCCAGGCTTCATCCCGCGGGGACAGCTTCATGACCCCGACCATTGTCTGCATGGCGGTCAGAGGAGATTTCAGATCATGCACCAGAAAGCGCATCTCGGTATACAGGCGGTTCTGGATCTCCGCCTCATGCTTGGCCAGCTGGATCGCATGATTCTGTTCCCGAAGACTGTTCATTTCACGCAGATCGTTCTCCAGCCGCAGCTGCATCAGGTAAATAATGCCGATCAGGGCAAAGAGCGCAACTCCCGTTATCCCCAGGATATTGATCAGGTTTTCCTGTTCCATCAGGATGACCACATTTTTGACATCCTGGGATGTCTCTCCCCGGCCGATGGGAAAACGGTTAAACGGAAAGAAAGCCGAGCTGGAATTAAAGAACGGCATGACGTCCAGAAACTGAACCGCGCAGAGGAAAAACCCCACGGACAGACTCTTTTTGAGGAGCTGTACATAGCGGAAATTCAGCCGTCCGAAAAAGATCAGGAACCAGGTCATAATGACCGCCGGGGCGCCGAAATCATAGTGGATCCCGTATCCCTGTCCGATCAGAAAATAACCGAACGCCATCAGCAGAATAATGACCGCCGCGTTGGGCAGCATCTGCCGGAAGCGGCCGTTTCCGATATGAAAAGCGTCCCCGATAAAGAAGGCCCCTACATAAAGAGGGACGCTTCGTATTATGTTTAAGCTTACCAGCTTCAGCGCCGTCAGGATCAGCAGCACCACATTCCCGTTTCTCAGCGACTGCGCCAGCGTATCATAGATCCGGAACTGTCCGACATTCAGGATCAGCGGAAGAATCAGCCCCAGCAGAAACAGCCCGATTCCGAGAACCAGTTCCCTCGGTCGGAAAGCAAATTCCGTTTCTTCGGTTTTCAGCTTTTCATCCGCCATATTGCATCCCTTTTCAGAACAAAGCCTTCCTATTCCGTCCGCAGCGCCGCCACCGGATCCCGGCGGGCCGCCTTCCTGGAAGGAATAAAGCCGCCGATCAGAGTCAGCAGCGTGCTGAGAACGACCAGGATCAGCGCGTGCTCCGGCCGGATAAAGGCTTTCACGTCCACGTCACCGGCAAAGTGATGGATGATCCGGTTCCCGGGGATCAGCAAAAGTTCCGCGATGCCGATGCCCATCAGTCCGCTGGCCAGACCGATGATCAGCGTCTCCGCGTTGAAGACCTCGGAAATATTGCGTTTGGAGGCGCCGAGCGCCCGGAGCACGCCGATCTCTTTGGTCCGTTCCAGCACGGAAATATAGGTAATGATCCCGATCATGATGGAAGAAACCACCAGGGAGACCGCCACGAAGGCGATCAGCACCACGGAGATCACGTCAATGATGGAGGTGACCGAACTCATCAGCAGCCCTACATAATCCGTATAGGTAATCTTATCTTCTTCGGAGACCGAAGCATTGTAAGCCTGGATCTCCTCCGCGATCTTTTCCTTCGCCTCAAACGTATCGCAGTACAGATTGATGGCGGACGGCGCGTCCGTACTGACAAGCCCGAAGGCTTTCATATTGTCTTCATAGCTGCCGTTTTTGATCAGGCTGGCATACAGGGAGTTCGTTGTCTCCGCAGGCAGGCCTTTCAGAAGCATCTGATCCAGCGCATCCGCGCGGTCCGTCTCCTGCATTGAAGCCTGCGCCGCCTGTTCCTCCGGCGAAAGCGTCTGTCCCCGCATCAGCATCAGGTAGAGCGATGCTTTCTCGGAGATCCCCAGACCGCCCACATAGCGGATCAGGTCATCCGATTTCTCTTCTTCCGTGACCGCCTCGAAGCGAAGGCCGTTCAGCACACTGACGGCCGGAAGCGCCTGCTGGGCCCTGATCAGTTCGCTGGCGGCCGTCGATTCGATCAGATGATCGGTCAGCGCTTTGGTGTAGCCGATCGGCGCGGTCGGAAGCGGGGAGGCTCCGCTTTTCTCCCGGCGGACGATCCCGCTGATGGTCAGAAAAACGCCGCGTTTGGTCGCCAGTTCCGCTTCCTCCGGATCATTGCCGATAAAACGGTACGTGCCGTCCGCCTGCCTGACGTACAGCTCACAGGCCGGAGTTAAGTAAAAACTGCGCTGCATCAGCTGTTCATAGCTGAATTCCACCGGATCCATCTCCACTTTTTCGCCTTTTTCCAGGCGTTCGGAGATCTCTTCATACTCCGCTGCCGGCAGATAGCCCAGCGAATACAGGGTCCGGAGCGAGATCTCATTGTTTTCGTCCACGATCAGGACCACTTCATTGTAGGCTTTCGGCCAGGAACCGGCCAGCAGCTCGCATCGTTCCGTCAGAGCCGGACTGGCCAGCCCGGTTTCGGCATCCGGCAGCAGCTGTGCAAAGAAGCTGTGAGAAGTCCTGTTTGTCTGAGAACGGCTCCCGGAGCCAGAAACGCTGAAAGCACCGCTCATCAGGGGGTTCGTCTTCGCCAGCGACAGATCGTCCGTATTGATAAAGGCGCTCGACGCATCGTATGTATAAACGTTGAAAGCGGTATCATAGCTATAGACGACGCCGTTTTCTCCCAGATACTGCCGGATCGGCGAGGCCGGATCGTCCAGGTACGCTTTAAAGCGGGTCAGATTGTTTTCCGTGATGCTGGAAGACATGCCGGCCCGCATTTCCAGCCAGGTATTGTCCGACCAGACGGAATCCATGCCGTGCTCCGGCGCCTTGTTCAGGCCTTCCCGTCTGGTCTGGGCCATTTCCACCCAGCCGGACAGATCCAGCGTCACCTCTTCTATCGTGATCGGATAGGAAGTCATGGTATCCCGCTGAATATCCTGAATATACTGATCCGCGCCGGTAGACAGCGACAGGATCAGGGCAATGCCGATGATGCCGATGGAGCCTGCGAAAGCCGTCAGCAGCGTACGCCCCAGCTTGGTCTTCAGATTGCTGAAAGAGAGCGAAAGCGACGTTGCCCAGCTCATGGATGCTTTTTTCTGCTTTGCCGTCTGCTTCGGCACCGCCATGATGCGCTCCGCATCGTCGAAGGGATCGGAATCGTCGGTGATCCGGCCGTCTTTCAGGCGGATGATGCGGGTCGCATACGTTTCAGCCAGGTCGGGATTGTGCGTGACCATCACGACCAGCCGGTCGCGCGCCACTTCTTTCAGAAGTTCCATCACCTGCACGCCGGTCTCGGAATCCAGTGCGCCGGTCGGTTCGTCGGCAAGCAGGATCTTCGGATCGTTGACCAGGGCGCGGGCGATCGCGACACGCTGCATCTGACCGCCGGAAAGCTGAGCCGGCTTTTTGTGGATATGATCCGAAAGCCCCACCTCTTCCAGCGCTTCTTTGGCCCGGCGGCGCCGTTCCTTTTTGGAGATGCCGCCGATCGTGAGCGCCAGCTCCACATTGGCAAGCACGCTCTGATGCGGAATCAGGTTGTAGCTCTGGAAAACAAAGCCGATCACATGATTCCGGTACGTATCCCAGTCGCGGTCGCGGTAGTCCTTGGTGGAGATGCCGTCGATGGTCAGCTCGCCGGCATCGTAGCGGTCGAGGCCGCCGATCACGTTCAGAAGCGTGGTCTTGCCGGACCCGCTGGGTCCGAGGACAGCCACGAATTCATTTTCACGCAGCGCGAGGCTGACCCCGTCCAGCGCCTGCTGGACGAAATCTCCCGTCCGGTACGTTTTTTCGATATTTTTCAGCTGCAGCATCAAAAAGCCTGCTCTCCTGCCATGCGTTTTCTGCTTTCATGACACAAAGTGTATTATACCAGAATTCCCGCCTTTTTCAATCGGGGGCCTTTCCGTTTCCGAAAGTCTCCGCCGGGGAAGCATAATCTCCTTGACATCCCGGGGGAAGTCGGATAAGATAAGCATGAAAAGTTCCGTTTATGATTCATCTGTCTGCCGCAGGAAAAAGAACCTGCGGCACGAAAATATGCTCTTTTTCCGGACAGAAGGATCGCAGAAACGGGATCCGCGCCGCGGTCCGGCCGCCGGATGCCGGCGCACAATAATGAATAATGGAGGTTTGCCAGATGGCAAAAACCGCACAGGATGTCATGCAGTTCATCCGCGAGCACGACATCAAGATGGTGGATTTCAAGATGGTCGATATCCACGGACACTTCCGTCACGTGACCATTCCCGCAACGAACTTTACCGAAGAGACCATGACCGACGGCATCGGCTTCGACGCCTCGAACTACGGCTATGCCGTCGTCGAAAAAAGCGACATGGTCTTTATTCCCGACCCCGAAACCATGCAGATCGATCCCTTCTGCGCGGTCCCGACCCTGTCCATGACCGGCAACGCCATGATCATCGATTATCCGCAGAACCGCCCGCTGGCGCAGTATCCGCGCAACATCGTGCTCGCCGCCGAAAAGTACATGAAGGACAGCGGCATCGCCGACACCATGCTGATCCTGCCGGAGTTCGAGTTCTATCTTTTCGACGACGTCGCCTGGAAGGTCGCGCCGAACGCGATCGGCATGCGCATCGACGCCGAACAGGCTTACTGGAACAGCGATACCAATACCAAGGGCGTGATCGTTCCCAAACAGGGACACTACCACATCGCGAAGCCGCTCGACAGGACCTACGAGTGCCGCAGCGAGATGTGCCTCCTGATGGAGGAAGCCGGGATCCCGATCAAGTATCATCATCCGGAAGTCGGCGGTTCCGGTCAGTTTGAGATCGAACCGAAGCTCAGTCCGATGTCGAAAATGGCGGACGCGACGATGATGATCAAATACATCGTGCAGAACACTGCCTTAAAGCACGGCAAAAGCGCGACCTTCATGCCCAAGCCCGTCTACGGCGAGGCCGGCAGCGGCATGCACGTTCATATGCTGCTCTTAAAGAACGGCGAACCGGTCTTCTCCGACGACAACGGCTATTCGCATTTAAGCAAAGAAGCGCACTGGTTCATGGGCGGGCTTTTAAAACACATCGCTTCGCTCTGCGCTATCACGAATCCTTCCACGAATTCCTTCAAGCGGCTGGTCCCGGGCTTTGAGGCGCCGGTCACGGTCGGCTATGCCACCAGCAACCGCAGCGCGGTCATCCGCATTCCAGCCTATGCCAAGACGCCGACGCTGCGCCGCTTCGAGATCCGCAACCCCGACGCCACCTGCAACCCTTACTTCTGCTATGCGGCGCTCCTCATGGCCGGTCTGGATGGCATCGAAAATCAGATCGATCCGCACGAAAACGGCTGGGGCCCCTACGACGTCAATCTTTATACGCTGCCGGAGGAGGAAAAGGCAAAGCTGCACCACCTGCCGACCTCGCTGGATCTGGCGCTGGACGCGCTCGAGGCCGATCACGACTACCTGACCAAAGGCGGCGTGTTCCCCGAGACGCTGTTAAAGAGCTTCCTGGCCGCCAAGCGCAAAGAGTGCACGGAAATGGCCGCGATCCCGCATCCCGCGGAATTCGACCGCTACTACAACGTATAAGGATCCGCATCCGCGAACGGTCTGTAAAAAACGTGTCATCCTTCGTTCAGGATGGCACGTTTTTCCGTTTTGTCACAGGCCTTTTGCGGCTGTACTTCCCCTATTTCATTTTGTCCGTCAGATATTTCGCGTACCGGACCGCCATCACGTGCCAGTTGTACAGGCTCTCCCCCATAACGGCGCCGCAGGCCTCGCGGTAAAGCGCCCAGACGTACCAGTAATAGGAAATGGCCGCGGTATAAGCCAGATAGTGGAAATTCAGCCTCTCCGTCCAGTCTTTTCCCAAGTATTCGCGGATAAAACGTTCCGCCTCCGGGACTTCCCACATCGAATCCATGATATAGGTGCCTACGTCGCAGCCGGGATCCGCATTGCCCGCGTATTCCCAGTCGATGAGGATCGTATCGCCTTTTTCGGTCAGCATCCAGTTCGGCGCGTAGGTATCGCAGTGGCAGAAGCACATGCCGACGCCGTCGCCGCTGCAGGCTTTCAGGCATTTCCCGACCGCTTCTTTCAGCTTGTCAAACTCCGGATCGGCGATCCCGTTTTTCTGCTGCCGGAGGATCTCTTCGATCTTGCCGGCCTCCCGCCAGGGATCGAAGCTCCAGTCCACGTTCAGTCCCCGGCTGTGCAGGTTGCGCAGCACCTTCAGGATACGCTTCGAATCCTCAAAGCTGTCGTAGGACGGCACGCGGATCCCCTCCACAAAACGGGAGATCTTCCAGCCGGCGTCCGCATCCATGTACAGGAAAGTCGGGTCCGCGCCGATGGATTTTGCCAGCTCCAGCGCCTTCTTTTCGTGCTGCCGGGAAATGATGGCTTCCGTGCCGTCGCCGGGATGACGGTAGACGTAGCGTTCGCCGTTTACTTCAAACACGAAGGAGGTATTGGTCAGGCCTTCCTTGATCGCCTTGAAATGCAGGATCTCGCTTTCCCGGCAGCCCAGGACCTTCGCGATGTTCTTCATGATCTTGCTGTGCGTATGATCGATGTAGTTCGCGTCGAACTGCCGCAGTTCGTCCAGCGAGTCGAACTCGAAGATCACGTCCGGCGGATAGACTTTGATCTCCATCGGCGGCAGGGTCTTCACGTGCTCCGCCAGGACCTGCTCCCAGAGCACTTCATCATAGTTGCCGACCTCGGCATCGTCACTTAAAAGCTTCATCATGGCGGCGGAAAACGCGCGGTCCCAGTAGACGTGGCCGAGCATGATAAAACCGTCGCGGCCGCTCTTTTCCACCTTCGCGATGTTTCCCCTCGCATCCGGGATCATATACCACTCGTTGGTCTTTTCCGTCACATGCACGGCGCTGTAATAGCTCTGATAGACGTATTCCTCGAAAGGATTTTCTTCAAAGTAGTCGTCGGAAGAGCAGATATAGCTGTTGCCGGCATACCCCCGGGCCAGATACAGGGTGTGCGTATTGTTTTTCGTGTTGAATTCCGGGTTGATAATGATCTTGATGCCCTCGAATTTGCGTTCCAGATAGAAGAACGCCTCTTTCTTGTAGCCCAGCACGATCACGATCTTTTTGATGCCCGCCTCCTGCAGCTGCTCGATCTGCCGCTCGATAAGGACCTCGTTCTTGACCACTAAAAGCCCCTTCGGCTTTTCCAGACTTAAGGGCACGAAGCGGGTGGACATCCCCGCCGCCATGATGATGGCATTGTCGACCTTGTACGGGGAAAGGGCAGACAGACCGGCTTCGGTCAGGCCGTTTTCATCTGTCCAGCCGGCCGCCGCAAACGCTTTTAAAGCTTTGGAAATATAGCCGGTGGAAACGTCCGCCAGCTCGGCCAGCCGGCGGTAGCTCTGCATGCCGTTCTTACGGATCGCGTAAAGCAGATTGAATTCATTTTTTGTCATGTCAGTAATCCTTTTCACAGCTGCCCGGCCCTTCCTTTTGCGAAAGGGCCGGTTCTGCGTTCCTTATAATTTATGGAAGAACCCGGAGGCTTACACGATCTCCAGCTCGTCCCGGTCTTTGAGCATGTACCTGCGCAGCGGCGTCAGGCTGGCCAGATAATACAGCAGGCCGCCGCAGACCGCGGTATAGCCGCTGCCGGTCAGGATCAGGAAGATCGGGCTCTTGATCTCCGCGGTGAGCGGATTGTAGATAAAGACCATATTTGTCACGAAGGCAATCAGAATGCAGGCAAGCCCCACCAGGTTGAAGCCGTGCGTAAAGTCGTAGGCATTGTGACCGTCGATGTTGTAAAGGGATTTCAGCGAGATCTTCCGCTTCTTCACCAGCAGATAGTCCACCACCGTCATCCCGATGATCGGCCCCTGGATCTGCGCCGCCAGGGAAATAAAGCTGCCGAAGTTGTCCATGACCCAGCCCCAGATCGTTAAGGCGCTCACGTAGAACATGGCCAGGATGACCAAGAGCTTGTAGCTGAGTTTGGGAATGCCGCTCTTGATGATCATGCAGTTGACGTAGGAACCGGTGCCCTGCGTACCGATATTGGCGAAGGCCACCATCAGCAGGCTGTGGTGCGAGAAGCCGGGGCAGGCGAGGGTCGCCAGCATCTTGGTGTGATCGTCCACGTAAACGCCGGTCTTCATGTACATGGCGATCGCCATGACGCCGCCGGCCGCCACGAAGAAGGGGGCCACCACGCCGTAAGCCAGGGACGTGGACCAGTAGCCGGAGCGCTCCGTTTTGGCCAGACGCGGCAGCACGAGGGCCTGCGTGGACCAGGAGAACGCGAAGGCGACGTTGCCTTCCGCCGAAAGCATGAAGTTGCCGAGCTTGGTATCATAGATGCTCTGGGCCGGCGTGTACTTCAGGAATTCGGGCAGCGGGACCGCGGTGAAGCAGATCGCGACAACGATCGCGCCGACGATCAAGAGGGCCGTGACCAGGAAGCGGTTGGTCCATTTGATGACCTCCGGTCCGCCGAGGGCGATCAGCGTGCCCAGAATAACGCACAAAACGCCGAGCGCGGGCAGCCAGAAGCGCTCATCCAGGGTCACCCCGAAAGCGCCGAACAGATTGATCATCGACGAACCGAACAGCCGCGAGTCCACCGCGTACCAGCCGAAGTTTGCCATACTGATGACGGTCGCCAGGATCGCCACGCCCTTGATGCCAAGCACCGAGCGCAGCCAGACCCACAGGTCGATGCCGTAGCGGACGGCAAAGAAGACCGGGATGCATTCGATTAAGATCCAGACGATGTTGAAGCAGAAAATGTTGATCAGCATCTGCTTGAAGGTCAGATACTGCGCCACGTAAGCGCCCTGCGTGTAGCACCAGGTCGCGATCGAGAAGCCGCTGGTGGTCAGAAACAGATCCCAGAAGCTGTACTGACGGTCTTTAGAAGTCATCGGCACGGTACCGGTGACGGTCTCCTGCCGGATATATTCCGCGTGAGATAATTTCGCCATTATTCGATCACCCCCGTCATGCACAGGACGATCAGCAGCAGGCTGACGCCGACAGAGGCCAGGATGCCGATCCAGTCCGCTTTGTTCGCTTGTTTCGGAAACTCATAATCCGGCGCCTTCATTTCTTTCAGGCGCTTATCCGTTTCCTCGTAGATCAGTTCTTCGATACTTTTTTCCATATGGAACTCCTTGGAAAGATTTGTGCCAAAGGGGACGGTTCCTTTTGGCACATTGCTGCCGCCGGAGACGCTTCTGACACATTTTGAGTGATAAAAAATGACACTTCAGGGGAAGTGTTCATTTTTGGATATCATATATTATGTTTTGAACGCTGTCAAGCGTTTTTTCAAAAATAGTGCCAAAAGGAACCGTCCCCTTTGGCACTATTCGTTAAAAGCTTTTTTCAGGGTTCGGTGCAGCAGGATCAGGGCAAAGACGGCACTCAGGGCTTCCGCGGCCGGCAGCGCCGATGCCAGCCCCTTTTCTCCGAAGAGGCTGTCCAGCAGAAGCATCGCCGGAATGTACAGGCACAGCTCCCGCACGACGGAATGAAGCATGGTCGCCTTTCCGTCTCCCATGGCCTGCAGGCAGAAGGAGCTGTGATAATTCAGAAACTGCACCGGCGAGGCCAGACAGCGGATCCGAAGGAACATCGCCGCGAAGCTGATCGTCGTCACCGCCTGCACGGCATCCGCCGCCTGCTTCTGATTTAAGAAAAGCCGCGTGGCCGGCTCGGCGAAGAGCTGGAACAGGACGATGGCGCAGGCCGCTATGATCAGGCCCCAGAGACGCGCCGTATCGATGGTCTTTTTCATCCGCTCCCGGTTCCCGGAAGCAAAATTGTAGGCAATGATCGGCATCGCCCCCTGGCAGAGCCCGATGCAGACGGCGTTCGGCACCCGTTCCACTTTCAGCGTGATCCCGAGGCCGGCCAGGACCAGATCGCTGTGCGCGGCCGCCAGCTTGTTCGCGCTGATATTCGCGGCGTCAAAGAGGCCGGTCAGAATTGCGGAGGGAATACCGACGGAAAAGAGCTGCCTGCGGCTGATCTTTTCCGTCAGACGGGCCGCCTTGAAATCCATGCTGAGCGGCGCCGCCGCGGAAGCTTTCCGGTAAGTCAGCAGCAGATAACTGCAGGCTGCCAGATTGGACAGAAACGTCGCGAGCGCCGCGCCGACAACCTCATACCCCGGCGGCAGGATCACAAACATGAAAAGCGGATCCAGGATCATATTCAGGATACCGCCGCCGGAAAGGCCCAGACTCGCCTTGGCGGAGTGGCCGGTATTGCGCAGCAGATGCGCCAGCACCGCCGCCAGCTGATTGGGAACGCTTCCCAGCACCAGCACCAGCTGCGTATACTGGACCGCAAAGTTCAGCGTATTGTCGGAAGCGCCCAAAAAGAGCAGGATCGGCCGCGTAAACAGGCCGATCAGCAGCGCATAGCAAAGCGCCACCGTCAGCGCGCCGCGGAAGCTGTAAGCGCTCACGTGCCGGGCTTCCTCTTCCCGGCCGGCGCCCATCAGCCGCGCGACCAGAGATCCGCCGCCGATGCCGAAGATATTGGACAGCGCGACGTTCATCATCACGAGCGCCAGCGTCAGCGTCGTGGCGCCCATCATATAGGAATTGCCGGTCCGTCCGATAAAGTAGGCGTCCACCATGTTGTAGATCAGGTTGATCAGCTGGCTGATCACGGTAGGGACCGCCATGACCAGAAGCGCTTCCGGGACAGGCAGGTTTTCGAAGATCTCTTTTTTATTTTCCTGACTGATACGCAAGGCTGCTGCCTTCTTTCTGAAGCGGTAAAAACTTCAGCCGCCTGCTTTCGGCGGCCGGAACGGTATTATATCATAATTGAGTCTTTTCTGAAAAGAGAAAAAGTGGTACGATAAGAAAGAAAGAGAGGAGAAGACCTTGAAAAAACACATTCTGAGCCGCCGGCTCCCGATACTGCTCGTTTTATCGCTTTTGCTTTCGGCCTGTTCCATCGATATACCGCTGAAAGAAAGCAGCACTGCCCAACCTGTTGCTTCTTCGGAAAAACAGGAGCCTGTGACAGCGGCGGAGACTGTCCCCTCCACCGTAAAGGCTCCCGAAACCACCGCAGCCCCGATACCGGAGACCACGCCTGTACCGGAAACGTCGCCCGTGCCGGAAACCACGCCCGTGCCGGAGACCACACCCGTACCGGAGACCACGCCCGTACCGGAGACCACACCCGTACCGGAAACCACGCCCGTGCCGGAGACGACCGCAGCGCCGGAGCTTCCGAAATATCAGCTCGGCGGACAGCTCATTAAAACACTGTACGTCGCCGGCGAGTCTTTTGATCCCACAGGACTCTATGTATATGATCCGCAGGATCCTTCCGGAGACCCGCTTCCGGAAGAGCTGCAGGTTCCGGAAGAGCCGCTTCGCGCCGGCATGGACCAGATCGAGCTTTCCTGCGGTGACTGCCGCTTTGTCTGTTCGATCCAGGTCGCAGCGGGAAACGGGATCCCGGCTTTTGTCTCCCGTGTTTCCAAGGGAGACGAACAGCGGGCACTCTCCCGCTTTCTGCTTTCCTCCGGGGCGGAGAGCCTGCCGGACAGGGACGGCGAGTCCTTCACGGTCCTTCAGGCGCTGCCGAATCCCTGCCCGGACGGACACGTCCGCAGCCGTGAGGAACTGGCCGAATATGTGGACTATCACGCCTTCTACGGCATTCCTTCGGTCACCGTCTGGCTGGACTACGACTATGCGGATCCCGAAGAGGAACTGGACGATCTGTACTGGCGCAGCTCTCTTCTGGCCGGCACGGCCGCCCTTGCGCTGAACGATCCCGGCAGCGGCCCGCTGCAGATCCTGCTGCGGTACTATCAGGATCAGCTTTTCTTTGCTTCGCCGGATCCGTCCGAAGGCGCGTATCTTTCTCCTTTCCGGAAAGTTTCCTCCCGAAGCAGCTTTGCCAGTTCCCGGATCCGGGAAGACGGCGTGACCGTTTTCACTTCCGACCAGGCCGTTTATGCCCTGATCAAAGGGTACGATATCGCGCCGGTTCCGGGAAGTCCCGCGGAAGCCGTGATCGACCGCGCTTCGGAAGTCCTGCTGCAGTACGGAGACGAAACCTGGAGCGATATGGAGCGGCTGTACCATATCCTGCTCTATTTCCTGGACAGCACCAAATATGATCATTCCGGAGAAAGCGTTGCCGGAGACGTGCCCGATCCCGACCGGGAGCCCGATCTTTTCGTCTCCCGTCTTGTCTCCTTCCGCGCGGAAGGACCGCTGCTGTACGGGGTCTCGGCCTGCTACGGTTTTGCCAAAGCGGCGGCTTTGCTGCTGTCTCTGGAAGGGTATGACGTGACCCGCGTGATCACCCGGGACGTCGGCCTCAGCGGACGGCGGATCTGCCTGGACAATGAGATCTGCACCCATTCTTATCTGTATGTTCACATCGGTGAGCAGGATCTTCTCTTCGATGCGACCTATTCCTACGCAGGCACCATTCATTTCGGCAGCGATCTGAGCAACTGGTACCGCGACCCCTGCCTCTGCCTGAGCATGGCGGAACACCGCGAGGTCTATCAGGATCTGGAACCGGATCGGTATGCGCTCTCGAATGATTACCGGCCGGGAGACGGCGCACGGCTCGGCGAACTGACCGCCGGCAGCGGCGCCGCTGCCTACAGCATGCTGGTGCAGACCGCCGCCGAACTGGATGCTTTTTATGAAGATCTGGCTGAGCTGATCAGCGCTTCTCCGGAGCGCTATACGGCGGCGACCGTGATCTGCCGCGCCAATATTGGGAGCCGTTCCGAAATACGCGACCAGGCCTATCTCTTCTGCAGCCGCTTCGGAAGCCTCAGCACCTGCTACGTTTCCCCGCACAGCTTCGGCGGCAGGGATTACTTTGTCATTCTGATCGTGCTGCAGAAAGACTGAACCGATGACCGATACTATCTGACAGGAGGAAAAAGCCATGAAAAAAACCGTAAAACGCCGGCTTTCCGTATTGCTTGCGTTCGTCCTCTGTCTCTCAGCTTGTTCGGCGGAGAAGGTGCCGCAGCAAAGCAGTGCGGAAGGCTCCGCGTCTCATGCGGAAACGCAGACGGCCGCCGCGCCGTCCGAGACTGTGCCGCACGAGACTGTGCCGCCCGAGACTGAACCGTCTGAAACGGCGCTGCCGGAAACGCTCCCGCCCGAAACTGCTCCGCCGGAAACTGCTCCGCCGGAGACCGTCCCGCCGGAAACGGCTCCGCCGGAAACGGAACCGGCAGACAATCCGAATTGCCGGCTGGGAGGACAGCCCGTCAAAACGCTCTATGTCGCCGGGGAGATCTTCGATCCCACCGGGCTCTATGTCTATGACTGCGAAGACGCGTCCGTGCCTTTCATCGCCAAAGGCTTAAAATATTCACAGGAACCGCTTCAGGCCGGCATGACCGAGATCGCGCTTTCGTACGCAGGCTGCGAATTCAGCTGTCCGATCGAGGTCCTGCCCGGGGACGGGATCCCTGCCTTCGTCTCCCGCGTCCCGGAAGAACAGGAACAGCAGGCTCTCGCCGACTTTTTCGCGCGCTCCGGTGCCCAAAGCCTGCCGAACCGGGACAGCGAACCTTTTGCCGTACAGCAGCCTCTGCCGAATCCCTGTCCGGACGGGCACGTGCACAATCTGGATGAACTGGCCGAATACGTGGACTACCATGTTTTCTACGGAATCGGCTCCGTGACGGTCTGGCTGGATTATGAATATTCGGACCCGGAACAGGAACTGAACCGGCTGTACTGGCGCAGCGAACTTCTCGGCGGAATGGCGGCACTGCAGCTGCACGATCCGGGCAGCGGTCCGATGCAGATCCTGCTGCGCTATTATCGGGATCAGCTTTTCTATATTCCGAGAGCACAGTCTGCGGATCAATATCTCTCCCCTTTCCGGAAAACATCCTCCCGAAGCAGTTTTTCCAGCCCCCGGATCCGGGAAGACGGCATCAGTGTTTTTACAACGGATCAGGCCATCTACGCCCTGATAAAGGGGTATGATATCGCGCCGGCCGAAGGGAGCCCCGCAAAAGCCGCGATCAGGCGCGCTTATGAGATTCTGACCGTTTACGGGGATGAAAACTGGAGCGACATGGACCGGCTGTATCACATCCTGCTGTATTTCCTGGACAATGCCGGCTACGACGACGCTTCTTCCAGCATCGCCGGAGACGTCCCCGATCCGGAACTGGAGCCCGATTTCTACTCCTCCCGTCTGGTCTCTTTCCGGCCGGACGGACCGCTGATGTACGGCGCGACCGCCTGCTACGGCTCCTCCAAAGCAGCGGCTCTGCTCCTGGCGCTGGAAGGCTATCAGGTGGCCCGTGTCGTTTCTTCCGAAAACACGATCAGCGGCCGCCGGATCACCCAGGACAAGCAGATCCGAACCCATTCCTATCTGTATGTCCGCATCAACGGCGAGGACCTGCTGTACGACGTCACCTATTCCTACGCCGGCACCGGAACAGCGCATTGTTTCCGGGATCCCTGCCTGTGCTTAAGCTACAATGAACATCGGGAACTCTACAGAGGTTTTCAGCGGGATTGGTACTCCGCCCGGAATGATTACCGTCCCTCCAGCCGGGACCGCATGAATGAAATCCGTTTAGATGACGGGACAACCGGTATGCTGCTGAAGAGCAAAGCAGAATGGGATGCTTTCATGGGTGTGCTGGGTCAGCAGATCCTTGCCCAGCAGGGAGAGAGCGCTTCCGCCACGGTGATCGTCACCAAGCAGGTTTTCGGCGACCGCCGCAAGGCGCGTCAGGCCGCGCTGGATTTCTGCGACGATTACAGCAGCCACTATTCTGTCAGTCTGGAAGGCAGCAGTTTTTCCGGCAAGGAATACTATACACTTATGATCACCCTGAAAAAAGATAAATAAGCACTGTTTTCCGGATCCAAACAGACCGAAAATAACAGCAGAAAAGGGCCCCCGCTTTCGCGGAGGCCCTTCTGCTTTTCCTGATAGAGCGTCAGGAATTATTCGATGATCTCGGTCACGGTGCCGGAAGCAACGGTACGGCCGCCTTCGCGGATAGCGAAGCGGAGGCCCTGCTCCATAGCGATGCGGGAGATCAGTTCGACCTTGATTTCAACATGGTCGCCGGGCATGCACATCTCAACGCCTTCGGGAAGGGTGCAGATGCCGGTCACGTCCGTGGTACGGAAGTAGAACTGCGGACGATAGTTGTTGAAGAACGGGGTATGACGGCCACCCTCTTCTTTGGACAGAACGTAGATCTGACCCTTGAAGGTGGTGTGAGGATGTACGCTGCCGGGCTTGGCCAGAACCTGGCCGCGCTCGATCTCGTTGCGCTGTACGCCGCGGAGCAGGCAGCCAACGTTGTCGCCGGCCTGGCCTTCATCCAGCAGCTTGTGGAAC
>JAFZRH010000036.1 GCA_017619975.1 Lachnospiraceae bacterium
AAAACGTATTAGATCTTGGATCTCATAAAACTGATCATTAGAACCATCAGCGTTTTCAAAAAACGCGTAGCTCACACTTGTGCGATCATAAGGGTTTGGGATTATCCCAACAACCAGAATCTTGAACAGTTCATTCAAAAGGTCAGAAAGTACGCAGAGCTGACGGAATTAACGCCTTACGCGGCTCATGAGCTAATAAAGGCAATCTATGTCGGGGCTCCTGATAAAAGTAGCGGGAAACGCCGCCAGAGCATCCACATCAGCTATGATCTGATTGGGTTCATCCCGCTGAGTGAACTGATGACACAGGAAATGGCATGACCCGAAGATCATGCCATTCCTGACAACTATAAAACTGTCTTATGAGGGCCGCCCTTCTGCGCCGCCCGTTTTTTGTCTATACCGATTTTAATCGCTCAGATCCAGGTCCAGGGTCACCCGGATGTTGTAGTCCGGGTAGGCATCCTGGATGTCCTTGACCAGGTGCTGATACAGCGCCTGCCGGTCTTTCAAATCGAAATCCAGCACGATATCGAAAGACATCTGCTTCGCTTCGGGATCCACGAAAAAGCCGTGGACCTGAAGCGTCCCTTCGTGTTCCATCACGCGGCGCTGCACGTCCTCGCGGATGCGGAAGGCCTCGTCGTTCGCCGTGTTGGAGGCATAGATGCCGACCGTCGCCAGGATGACGCCGTTCTTTTGATAGACGGCTTCCTGCAGGCGGCGCGTCAGCGCGTCGATCCGGATGGCCGTCATGTCGTCTGCCACCTCGATGTGCGCGGCAGCGATGTTCTTGTTCGGACCGTAATCGTTGAAGAGCAGATCGTACACGCCCAGCACGCCGTCCTCTTCCAGCATCGTCTGCTTCACGGCGGCGGAAAGCTCGCTGTCCGCGCGGATGCCGACCAGATCGTTTACGGCGTCGGTGATCATGCCGATGCCGGCGCGGATGATGAAGAGGGCGATCAGCACGCCGATCCAGGCTTCGATATTGACGTCAAGAAGGAGATAAAGAAGAGCGGAGAGAAGGACCGAACCGGAGAGGATGGCATCCTGCAGGGCGTCCGCGCCGGAGGCGATGAGCGCGCCGGAGTTGACTTCGCGGCCCTTCTTTTGGGTGTATTTGCCCAGGAGGATCTTGGCCCCTACCGCGACGGCCAAGAGGACGATGGTCCAGACCGTGTGATCCACGGCTTCCGGATGAAGGATCTTTTTTACGGACTCAATGAGGACCGTGATGCCGGCGTAGAGGACCAGCGCCGCGACCAGCGAAGCGCTGATATATTCGATGCGGCCGTGGCCTAAAGGGTGCTTTTTGTCCGGCGCCCGGGAAGCCAGCTTGGCTCCCACGATCGTAATGATGCTGGAGAGCATGTCGCTCGCGTTGTTGACGGCGTCCGAGACCATGGCCATGGAATTGGCAGCAAGGCCGACAACGGCTTTTAAAGCGGCCAGCAGCAGGTTCGTGAGGATGCCGGTCAGCCCGGTGCGGAAAATGATCTTTTCTCTTTTGTCCATAACGGGTACTTCCTGAAAAAACAGGGGCTGTGAAAAAAGATGCTTGTGTCATCCTGAGCGAAGATTCTTCGACTTCGGAGGCTGCGCCTCCTTCGCTCAGAATGACACGTTTATCCGTTTTTTCACAGCTGCGAAGGTTTTTTATTATGCGTTCGCCGCTTCGCGGGCGGCTTCTTCCGCCTTGCGGGCTTCGAGCTCTTTGCAGATGCGGTCGTATTCCGGCTCATCCAGCTTGTAGTGCTTCATGTAAAGAACGTAGGTCAGCAGCATGAAGAGGAAGGAGAGGCCGACCATGGTCAGCAAAAGGCCGACGGTCTGACCGCCCTTGATGGAGCCGAGGATCTCCTCGATACTGGCCAGCTTGCCGGCTTCGATCGCGTCCAGCGCCGCCTGCTCGAAGAGACCTTCCTGCGCGATCTGCGCTTCCTGCTCCAGTTTGGAGATCTGGTTGGTAATATCCGTCACGTTGAAAATCAGATAGCTGACCGTGGTGATCACGACGATCAGCGCGCCGCCGAGCTTGGTCACGAAGGGACGCACGGAGGCGATGATGGCATCGTCGCGGCTGCCGGTCATGTATTCATTGTATTCGACCGTGTTCAGGATGGAGATCATCATGATCAGATAGAAACCGTACTGACCCAGGTTGGAAAGCATGAAGCCGAGCGTCATGATCCAGAAGCCGATGGTGCCGGGGATCAGAAGCCCGGCCGCCAGCATGATGACGTAGCCGGCCACGGCGGCGATCAGCATCTTCTTCATCATATCCTTGCGCTGCATCTTGGCGGAGATCATGGGGTACAGGATCATGAGAACGGCGGTCGCCATCATGCCCACGATGGTAAAGGTGCCGTAAAGACCGCCGGCATAGCCGAACTGGAAGTAAATGTAGATCTGGCCGATGCCGCCCAGCACGATGCCGTTGCCGATCTGCTGCAGCAGGAAGATCGGAATGATCCAGCGCAGCTGGTCGTTGCCCATGATCGTCCGGATGATCTTTTTGAAGCTGACCTTCGGGGCCGGCTCTTTTTCATAGTCCCGGTTCTCCCGGACGCCGAAGATGGTGAAGCAGAGGAAGAGCGGCGCCAGGATGGCGACCACCAGCGCGATCGTGCCGTAAGCCGTAACGGTGCTGCGGCCGATCGTCATGACGCCGACCGTGAACATCGGGATCAGGACGTTGGCCAGCGTGCCGCCGACGCCGGCAAACAGGTTCGTGCGGGAGGTCAGAAGGTTCCGTTCTGCGGCATCCGTGCTTAAGGACGGGATCATGCCCCAGTAGGAGATATCGTGCATCGTATAGGTAATGCTGTACAGGAAGTAGATCACACCGAAGAAGATGACGAAAGGCCAGCCCTGCAGTTTGGTGTTGAACGCCATATAGATGACGACGGAGGTGGTTACGATGCCGACGACCAGCCAGGGTTTGAATTTGCCCCATTTGGAGCGGGTGCGGTCGATGATGTTGCCCATGAGCGGGTCGTTTAAGGCATCAAAGACACGGGCCGCGACCATGATCGCCGCGATCGCGGCAAGCTGGGCGGCGTTCAGCTGCTTGGTCAGGAGCACGAAGGTGTAAAGGTAGTTCGTGAAGAGCTGGTACACCATGTCCCGGCCGACGGTGCCGAGCGGGAACATGAGACGGTTGCGTTTGATGGTTTTCTGGTCCATGATTTTTTCCTTTTTGATTTATTTGATGCTTATACCAAGGTTTCGATCTCGTCCAGCAGCTCGCCGAAATAGGCCAGCGCTTCGTTTACCGGTTCGGGCGAGCTCATGTCCACGCCGGCGATCTTCAGGAGGCTTACAGGATCCTGACTGGAGCCGCCGGAAAGGAAGCGCTTGTAGTCGGCCACGGCCGGCGCGCCTTCTTTCAGGATGCGCTTCGCGATCGCCACGGCGGCGGAGAAGCCCGTCGCGTACTGGAAAACGTAGTAGTTGTAGAAGAAGTGCGGGATGCGCGTCCACTCGAGGGCGATGCGGTCGTCCGTCACCATCTCCGGCCCGAAATACAGGGCGTTTAAGGCTTTGTATTTCTCGCAGAGAGCTTCCGCAGTCAGGGTCTCGCCCTGCTCGGCCATGCGGCCCATCATCAGCTCGAACTCCGCGAACATGGTCTGGCGGTAGATGGTGCCCTTGAACTGGTCCAGGAAGTGGTTGATCAGGGCGGCGCGCTCTTTTTTGTCCGTGGTGTGCTCCAGCAGATAGTGCATCAGCAGCACTTCGTTGCAGGTGGAGGCAACTTCCGCCACGAAGATCACGTAGTCCGCCGTGGAGACGGGCTGATTCTCCTTGCTGAACCAGCTGTGCATGGAATGCCCCAGCTCGTGGACCAGCGTGAACTGGCTGTCCAGATTGTCGTGATGATTCAGGAGAATGTACGGATGCGGCCTCGCGCCGCCGGAAGAGTAGGCGCCGCCGCGCTTGCCTTCGTTTTCGTAGATATCGATCCAGCGCTCGCTAAACGCGCGGTTTAAAAGCGCGACATAATCCTCGCCCAGCACCTTCATGGCATCCAGCACGTTGGCTTTCGCTTCGTCGAAGAGGATCTTTTTGTCGCTTCCTTCGATGATGGGCCGATACACGTCGTACATGTGCAGCTCATCCACGCCGAGAAGACGCTTGCGCAGGGATACGTAGCGGTACATCTTGTCCAGATTTCCGTGGACTGCCTCGATCAGATTGTGATAGACGGCTTCCGGCACTTCTGTATTGTCCAGGGAGGCTTCCAGTGTTCCCGAATAATGCCGGGCGTTCGCAAAGAAGCAGAGCTTTTTGAACTGGCCCTCCAGCGTGGCCGCGATGGTATTTTTATATTCGCCCATCCGGTCGTAATACTTCTCGTAGGCATCCTTCCGCAGACCGCGGTCTGCGCTCTCCAAAAGCGGCACCAGCGTCCCGCCCGTCAGCGTGTGCGCCCGGCCTTCGCTGTCCGTGGCATCCGGGAAATG
Source organism: Lachnospiraceae bacterium (assembly GCA_017619975.1). GTDB lineage: Bacteria > Bacillota > Clostridia > Lachnospirales > Lachnospiraceae > UBA6987. Next base: position 4,470 of record JAFZRH010000036.1, read on the forward strand.
CAGTTCCGTATTGCGCAGGGTGGAACCGATCCGGTCCGGCGCGCCGGCGATCTCCTGGGCTCCGGCCAGGAGCGTTTCGCATTCGGGGCTTAAGATATGGGCGGCCTTGCGGCGGATCTGATACAGACTGCGCCCGTATTCTTTCAGCGCGGGCTCTTCGGCCAGAAAAGCATCCAGCTTCTCCTGCGGGATCGCCATGATCTCGGGAGACTGGAACGCGGCGGCGCGGTATAAGCCGATAAGACAGCTGCGGGCCTTCCCGAGCATCGCCTGATGGCGGGCGTCGGCCAGATCCACGTCTGCGCTTAAAGACGCATAGCCGTAGACGCGGCCGCCCAGAAGCTCGATCTCATCGCTCAGCTTCAGAAAAGACAGAAGCGTGGCGGCGTTATCGCCTAAATGCCCCTGAAAGGCGGCGATCTTCCCCGGGTACTGCCCCAGCGCTTTCAGACCGTCCTCCCAGGCGGCATCGTTTTCAAAAATGGGGCTCAGATCCCAGGTGAATTCCACCGGGACCTCAGAGCGTTTGGGAATAGACATGAAATACCTCCGATCTGTTTTCAATCGTAATCTTTATTATATCAAATTTCGGGAGAGGCGCAAGGGGGAAAACACACAAAAAGCGAGGCGCACAGAGATAAAAAAGCAGGACGCCTGATGCGTCCTGCTCCGGGAAAAGACCGATCCTACGGCAGCGAGGCGAAGCCGGCTTCGAGTGCCGCATCGTCCGGAATGAAGTCCGTCATGGTCCCGCTGTGGAACTGCTCGTAGGCCTTCAGGTCGAAATAGCCGGTGCCGGTCAGGCCGAAGAGGATGGTCTTTTCTTCACCCGTCTCGCGGCAGCGCAGGGCTTCGTCGATCGCGCCCTTGATGGCGTGGGAGCTTTCCGGTGCGGGAAGCGTGCCTTCCGCGCGGGCGAAGAGCTCGGCGGCGGCAAAGACGGAGGTCTGCTCATAGGCCCTGGCTTCCAGCAGTCCCTGGTGTCTGAGCTCGGAAAGGACAGGACTCATGCCGTGATAGCGCAGGCCGCCGGCGTGGTTCGGGGACGGAATGAAATCGCTGCCGAGCGTGTACATTTTTGCCAGCGGGCAGACGTGGCCGGTATCGCAGAAATCGTAGGCAAAGCGGCCTCTGGTTAAGCTCGGGCAGGAGGCCGGCTCCACAGCGAGGAAGCGGTAATCCGCTTCGCCGCGCAGCTTTTCGCCCATGAAGGGAGCGATGAGGCCGCCTAAGTTCGAGCCGCCGCCCGCACAGCCGATGATGACGTCCGGCTTTACGCCGAGCTTGTCCAGCGCCGCCTTGGCTTCCAGTCCGAGGACGGACTGATGCAGCAGCACCTGATTCAGGACGCTGCCCAGCACGTAGCGGTAGCCTTCATGGGAGACGGCGTCCTCCACAGCTTCGGAAATGGCGCAGCCTAAAGACCCGCCGGTCCCGGGATGTGCGGCCAGGATCGCCCGGCCGACGGCGGTCTCCATCGAGGGAGAAGGGGTCACCGACGCGCCGTAGACGCGCATGACCTCCCGGCGGAACGGTTTCTGCTCGTAGGAGATCTTCACCATGTAGACGCGGCAGTCGAGGCCCACGTAGGCACAGGCCATGGACAGGGCCGTGCCCCACTGGCCGGCGCCTGTCTCGGTAGTGACGCCTTTTAGCCCCTGCTTTTTGGCGTAATAGGCCTGGGCGATCGCAGAGTTCAGCTTATGCGAACCGCTGGTATTGTTGCCTTCGAATTTGTAATAGATCTTCGCCGGCGTATCCAGCGCTTTTTCGAGGAAATAAGCCCGTACCAGCGGCGAAGGCCGGTACATTTTGTAGAAATCCAGGATCTCCCCCGGGATCGGGATCAGGGCGGTGTCGTTGTCAAGCTCCTGAGATACCAGCTCGGAGCAGAAGACGGCTTCCAGCTCGGCAGCTGTCATGGGCTGCTTCGTGGCCGGATTAAGGAGCGGGGCCGGCTTGCTCTTCATGTCGGCCCGCAGGTTGTACCAGGCTTTCGGGAGCTCATCTTCGGTGAGATAGGTCTTGTAGGGGACTTCGGGGATCTGCTTTGACATGGTATTGTCTCCTTTCTTCTTCCGGGGACAAAAAACAATTGTCCCAAGCATAGTGCATAAAAACAGAATAGTCAACCTTCAGATTTCGGAAAATCTGTTGTTTTTCCGGAACTTTTCTGTTTTATTCATTATCGGCGGCCGCCTCGCTTGTATTATCCGGCTGTTATTGCTATAGTAAGAACAAAGCATCCGGAAAGGCCGCAGAGCCGGCCGACAGGAGAGGAGATTCCTATGAGCATTTTGAACAGTCTGAAAGATATCCTGGTAAGCAGGATCAGCAGCGCGCTGAGAAAGAAGGCAAAACAGGCGGTGAATTCCGCCATAGACTCCGCCTCGACCGCGGTCGCGGGGAAGATCTCGGACGTGAAAGACGCGGCGGAAGCGAAAATCGATGCGGCCAAGGATGCGGCAGCCGAAAAGGTGGCGGGAGCCGTGAAGAAGAAAGCGGATGACATCGCAGCCGACTGGGTAAAGGCAGTGCAGAAAAAACAGGAAGAAAAAGCCGCGGCGGCCGCCCTGCTGAGTCCCGAAGAGCAGGAAGCCCTGCGGAAGAAAGCGCACGAGGAATCGGAGCACATTGCGAAGTCTCTGGCTGAACTGAAGGAGATTCCTCTGGATGAGAACGCGCCGGGCAGCACGGCGAAAAAGTTTCGCGGCGGCGTGGAAGCCTTCTGGCAGAACCTGCATGAACAGTGGGCAAATCAGAAGAACGAGGGCTACGTCTGGACAATCACGGTCGACGAGGCGGTGACGCTGGACGTGATGGGCCTGGTCACGGCCAAATACGACATGGATCTGTCCGCCAGTCACGTCGGCTGGACCCGGGACGGCGTCTATTCGGGCTCCATGGCCTTTCAATTCGACGCGGACTTAAGCGGTCTGAACGCCATGGTCGGCGCGCTGGGCGGACGGGCTTCTACGAATCATGCGGACGGCTGGTTCCGCAACGACAAATTCGTCATGGAACTGACGCCTTACAACAAGATCAAGGAAGACGCTTTCGTCAGTACGCTGAACTATACGCTGGAGCAGCTCGGCAGCCTGGAGGACGAACCGCAGAGCGAAGCCCAGACGGCGGCCGATGCGTTCGCGGCGCCGCTGCTCGAGAACATCGGCAGCAAGCCGGATGCCTACGAACTGGCGAACGCGCCGCAGTCCTACTGGTTTGACTGGGAATACAACATGACCGAAGGCGACATGAGCCAGCATTACGCGGTGGCCGGGATCCTGGGCATCGGCAGCGGGTACGGCAGCTTAAACGCCGCCGGCGATCATCTGGAAGCGCACGGTCACGCGCTCGGGTACCGGGATGATGTCTCCGAGGATTTCCACTCGCCTTTCCCGTACGTCATCCATGTCTACGAGAACGGCCGGGTCACGCTGGAGCTGCACTCCCAGAAGGGCGGCCCCGTGGTGATCATTTTCCGCGGAAAGATCGACCGCATCCCGGTCGGACAGACCACGCTGGTACAGTAAAACAGGAGAGGCTGCAGGCATGCTGCTGAATAACTACGAAAAAAAACATCTGGCCGAACTGAGGCCGCATCTGGCCGAGTGTACCGTTCTGCTGCGCCGGGAAGATGAGGCGTTTCCCCTGGAAAAGCCCTGCCGTCTGGCTCTCTTCGGCAGCGGGGCGCGGAGAACCGTCAAAGGCGGGACCGGATCGGGCGAAGTAAATTCCCGCTTTTTTGTGACGGTCGAACAGGGACTGAAAGATGCCGGCTTCCTGATCACGACAAACGCCTGGCTGGATGCTTATGAGGAACGGTACGCAGCCGCGCGGAAAGCCTGGGTGCGCCGGACTAAAAAGGAAGCACATCGGGCCGGCGTACCGGCGCCTCTCTACGGGATGGGGCGCGTGATGCCCGAGCCGGACTATGAGATCCCGCTGGAACCGGAAGGGGACGCGGCCGTGTATGTGCTGGCCCGCATCAGCGGCGAGGGAAGCGACCGGGAACCTGTCCGCGGAGACGTGAAACTGACCGAAACAGAGATTCGGGATATCCTGACCCTGAATGCCTGCTTCGAGAAATTTATGCTGGTCCTGAACGTCGGCGGACCGGTGGATCTGAGTGAGATCCCGCAGGTGCGGAACATTTTGCTCCTGTCTCAGCTCGGCGTGGAGACCGGGACGGCCCTGGCGCAGATCCTGCTGGGGCAGGCAAATCCTTCCGGTCATCTGACGACCAGCTGGAGCGCCTGGGAGGACTATCCCCGGATCGGCGACTTCGGCGACCGGAATGATACGCATTACCGCGAAGGCATCTACGTCGGCTACCGGTATTTTGACAGTATCGGGAAGAAAGCGCTGTTTCCCTTCGGCTTCGGCCTTTCCTATACGAGCTTCGCGCGGCGGCTTCAGTCGGTCCGGCGTGAGGGCACGCGGATCCTGCTGACGGTGACGGTAAAAAATACGGGCCGTCTGGCCGGCCGTGAGGTCCTGCAGCTTTATCTGTCTTTGCCGCAGGGACGGTTGGATCAGCCGTTTCAGAAGCTGGCCGCCTTCGAAAAGACCGACGAACTGGAGCCCGGCGCGGAAGAAACGCTTTCGCTGGCGTTTGATCTGAAAGACCAGGCTGCTTATGATACGGCCCGTGCCGCCTGGATCCTGGAAGCGGGAGAGTATATCCTGCGCCTGGGGACTTCCTCCCGGGATACGGAAGCGGCCGCCCGGATCGCGCTGCCGGAAGAAGTAACGGTGCGGCAGCTTCGGAATGCGCTGGGAGAGCCGGATTTTGAGGACTGGAAACCAGAGCCCGTGGCAGAGAAGGAAGCGTGCGCTTATCCGGATCTGCCGATGCTGCTTCTGAAAAAAGAAGATTTTGAAACAGAAACCGTTTCTTATGAACGGCTGGAGAAGCTCGTGGACGGCCTGGCCGTGCTTTCGGATGATGAGCTGATCCGTCTGAATATCGGCGCTTTTGATCCGAAGGCGGGATTGCTGGGCGTGATCGGCGATGCGGGATTATCCGTCGCCGGCGCAGCGGGCGAGACGACGCTGACCCTCAGGGAACGGAGCATTCCGTCCCTGGTCATGGCCGACGGACCGGCCGGCCTGCGTCTGGCTCCGCGCTTCTGGCGGGATAAGAAAGGCGCTCATTCCGCGGACGGCGGCGGTCTGCCGGACTCGGTCGGCGAATGGCTGCCGGCACCGGTCCGGGCGGCGGCAGATGTCCTGAGCAGTCCGAAGAAGATGCCGGATGAAGCGAAAATCGAATATCAGTACTGCACGGCCGTTCCCATCGGGACAGCGCTCGCGCAGAGCTGGAACATCGGTTTTGCCGCGCTCTGCGGCGATATCGTCGGCGCGGAGATGGAACGCTTCGGCGTGCAGCTCTGGCTGGCGCCGGCCCTGAACATTCACCGCTCCGTCCTCTGCGGCCGGAATTTCGAATATTTTTCCGAAGATCCGCTGATCAGCGGAAAAATGGCCGCCGCCCTGACACGCGGCGTCCAGCTGCATCCGGGCTGCGGCGTGACCGTCAAACACTTTGCCGCGAACAATCAGGAGAACAACCGCTACGGGAATAATTCTCAGGTTTCGGAGCGCGCCATGCGGGAGATCTATCTGAAGGGGTTTGAGATCGCCGTCAAAGAAGCGCAGCCGGCAGCGCTCATGACATCCTACAATCTCCTGAACGGCATCCATACCGCCGAACGGCGGGATCTGATCTGGGACGTCCTGCGCTGCGAATTCGGCTTTGAGGGCATCGTCATGACGGACTGGATCGTCTCTTTTATGGCAGACCGGAAAAACCGTCATCCGAAAGTCAGCCCGCGGCTGGTGGCGGCGGCCGGAGGCGAGCTGTTCATGCCCGGCTCGAAAGCCGATTTCAAAGACATGCGGGCGGGCCTTCGGGAAGGCAGCCTGTCCCGTGCGCAGCTGGAGCGGAACGCTTCCCGCCTGCTGAAGCTGATCCGGCGGCTGACTCCGGAGGAATAATCCCTGCGGGGGCTTGCTTTTTTTCCGTATTCATGATACCTTATCCCTCGCGGAGAAGGGCGAATGATCGCGGGGCAAAGACGCTTTTGTGTCCTTTCTTATTTTCAGTCTTTGCCGTGAGGAAAGTCCGGGCTTCACAGGGCAGGATGCCGGATAACGTCCGGCAGAGGCGACTCTCGGGACAGTGCAACAGAGATATACCGCCGGCTGCGGAAGCAGTCCGGTAAGGGTGAAAAGGCGGTGCAAGAGACCACCGGCCGGCCGGTAACGGGCGGTGCCATGCAAACCCCATCCGAAGCAAGCTCAAACAGGAGGCATAAGGCGGCCCGTCTGCTTCCGGGTAGAGCGCTTGAGCCGTTCGGCAACGGACGGTCTAGACAGATGATCATTCACGACAGAACCCGGCTTACAGCCTTTCTCCGCTCTCCGGATCCGAAAAGGAGCAGCTCATGGGACGCCGCGTACAGCAGATCGATACTATCGCCAATGTTTTCTATGTACTGATCAGTCTGATGCTGATCGGCGTCGCCGTATACAGCCTGATCAAAGGCACGCTGCATTACGTGTTCCTGATCTTCGGCGGCGCCGCCCTGTATTACGTCATCGACGGGATCCTGGAATCCGTCAGAGGCGGCGAGGGCGCCAAAAAGCGCGGGCTTTTCAAGCTGATCCTGGCCGTCCTTCTTGCTTTTGCCGCCTATGTGACGAAAGCCTGTCTGTAAAAGCTGGGAAAGTCCCGGAAAATCCCCGATAATCCTGCACAAAAAGCAGATTTCTTTCAAAATACAGCTTGCAATTTGAAAAACGGATGCTATAATATTCATCCGTGACATATCACGATCCTTGCTTTCCCGCATGCCGGGAAGGCCGAAGTCCAAAAGGAGGTTAAGCATGAACAAGTACGAATTAGCCGTTGTACTGAGCAGCGCCATTTCCGACGAGGAGAGAACTGCGGCACTCGACAGAGTGAAGGAGTATATCACCCGCGCCGGCGGCACGATCACCAACGTGGACGAATGGGGCAAGAAGAAGCTCGCTTATGAGATCCAGAAGATGAGCGAAGCCTACTATGTCTTCATTCAGTTCGAAGCCGAGACGTCTGTTCCCGCTCAGGTGGAAGAAAGCGTCCGCCTGATGGAGCAGGTGATTCGTTTCCTGTGCGTCAACAGGGAAGAGTAAGAGAGGAATCCATGAATAAAGTTATTTTGATGGGTCGTCTGACCCGCGATCCCGAAGTCCGGTACTCCACCGGGGAGAATTCCACGGCAATCGCCCGGTTCAGCATCGCGGTTGACCGTCGTTTCCGCAGAAACGGCGACGGGGCCGAAGCTGATTTCTTCAACTGCACGGCGTTCGGCAAGCAGGGCGAGTTTGTTGAGAAGTATCTGAAGAAGGGGACCAAGATCCTGCTTTCCGGGCGGATCCAGAATGACAACTACACCAACCGTGACGGTCAGAAAGTCCAGGCGGTGCAGATCATTGCGGAAGAGATCGAATTCGCGGAAAGCAAGAATGCCTCCGGCGGCAGCGCCCGCCCCGAGGCTCAGGAAAGAGCTTCCGCTCCGGTAAACGACGGATTTATGAATCTGCCGGACAGCGGAGACGAAGAGCTTCCGTTCAATTTCTAATTGCAGGAGGGTATTATCATGGCATTTGCTAAGAGAGAAGATAAGAACGGCGTGCCGAGAAAGCACGGTATGATCCGCCGGAAGAAAAAGGTCTGCGCATTCTGCGGCGTGGCCGGAGAAGTGGATTTCAAGGATGTGAACCGCCTGAAGGAGTATATCTCCGAGCGCGGCAAGATCCTGCCCCGCCGGGTCACCGGAACCTGCGCCCGTCATCAGCGCATGGTCACCACGGCCATCAAGCGGGCCCGCAACCTGGCTCTGCTTCCTTACACCGTTGATTGAAAGAACACACAAGTTCAGACTGACCCCGACCGGAACGGCCGGGGTCTTTCCTTTGAAAGAAGGGCTCTCTGTGATATTTCTGTGAAAAGGCTCCAATCCCGTTTTTTTCTGATATAATAATAAAAAATCAAAACTGAGGAGCACAGCCATGAACGGTGCAAAAATTCTGGTAGTCGATGATGAAGAGCGCATGAGAGGTCTCATCCGGGACTTCCTGCAGCGTGAAAAATATACGGTGATCGAAGCAGCCAACGGCGAAGAAGCCCTGCAGAAGTTTTTTGACTCCAAGGACATCGCGCTGGTGCTGCTGGACGTGATGATGCCGAAGCTGGACGGCTGGCAGGTCCTGTCGGAGATCCGCCGCTATTCGCAGGTGCCGGTCTTCATGCTGACGGCGCTGGGCGAAGACCGCGACGAGATCAAGGGCTTCGAGCTGGGCGTGGACGAATACGTGACCAAACCTTTCAGCCCGCGCGTGCTGATGGCGCGCATCGCGGCGATCCTGCGCAAGCAGGAGGGGGAGGCAACGGCCCCGCTCAGTCTGGACGGACTGAAGCTGGACCGTGTTGCCCGGCAGCTGACCGTGGACGGCGAGCCGGTGGAGCTGAGCCTGAAGGAATACGAACTGATGCAGTATTTCCTGGAGAACGTCGGCGTGGCGCTGTCCCGCGAGGCGATCCTGAATCACGTCTGGAATTATAATTATTACGGCGACGCGCGGACGATCGACACGCACGTCAAAAAGCTCAGAAGCAAGCTCGGCGCGTACGGCGACAATATCAAGACCATCTGGGGCGTCGGCTATAAGCTGGAGGCCGATAAAAAATGAGCGGGCACGAACAGAAAAAACCGCTGTCCCTCAGTCTCCGGACGAAGACCGTACTGATCTTCGTCGGTCTTTTCGTGCTCATGATCCTGGCGCTGTGGCTGATCAACCGCTTCGGCTTAAAGGCTTACTACCTGAAACAGCAGCTGGTGCGCATGGAAGAGACCCGCACGCTTCTGACCGAGCTGGCGGGAAAACCGAACGACGAAGATCTGGAGATGGAACTGAATCTGGCCTGTGAGCGCTACGGCATCACGATGCTGCTGATGGGCAGCGACGTGATCCTGTATTCGGCCGGTGAAGAAGAACGGGGGCTGTGGCGCCGTCTGGAGATGGAACAGGATCTCATGCGGGCGATGGACAAGGTCTACGTTAAAACGGACGACTACATGATCTATCAGACCCGGGATCCCATGACGCGCTCGGAGCAGATCGTCTGTGTGGGGCTGGCGAAGAGCGAAAGCGAAGAGAACTGTCCCTATCTGCTGTCCTTGTCCCTGGCGCGGATCGAGGAGAGCACGCAGCTTTCCAACCGCTTCCTGCTGCTGATCGGGCTGGGGATCCTGCTGATCGGGAGTCTTCTGATGCTTCTCTTTACGAAGCGGCTGACAGACCCGATCATCACCTTAAGCAGCCTGTCGAAAAAAATGGCGGCGCTGGACTTTTCCGAACGTTTTCAGGGGGACTCCGGCGACGAGATCCAGATCCTGGGCGAGAATATCAACGAGCTTTCCGACAATCTGGAGCTGACGATCGGCGATCTGAAGAAAGCCAACCAGCAGCTGGAGCGGGACGTACAGGAAAAAGAGCGTCAGAACGAGCAGCAGAAGGAGTTTTTGTCGAATATCTCACATGAATTAAAGACCCCGATCGCGCTGATCCGCGGCTATGCGGAGGGCCTTCGGGACGGACTGTGCGAGGATGAGGAGCTGCGGGGCCGCTACAGCGATATCATTATCGACGAAGCGGAGCGCATGAACCGTCTGGTCCGCCTCCTGCTGAACCTGAACGAACTGGAGTCGGGCGCGGCGCGGATCGAGAAAAGCCGCTTTGATCTGTCGGCGCTGATCCGGGACATCGCGGCATCCTATCAGATCGAGAGCGAACAGGCAGGAGCGCAGCTGCAGATGGATATCCCGGATACGCTGCCGGTGGAATCGGACGAGCTTTTAACGGAGCAGATCGTGCAGAATTACCTGAGCAATGCGTTCCACTATGTCAAAAAGAACGGTCTGGTCCGTGTTTCGGCAAAACAAAAAGGAGAGACCGGCGCCCTGATCTCTGTCTATAATGAGGGCGATCCGATCCCGGAGACGGCGCTGACGCAGATCTGGAACAAGTTTTATAAAGTGGACAAGGCCCGCACGCGCAGCTACGGCGGCAGCGGGATCGGCCTTTCCCTGGTGAAGGCTTCCGCGGAACGTCTGGGCGGCGGCTGTGAGGTAAAAAATACGGACGGGGGCGTGGAGTTTACAGCGTGGTTTTAAACAGGCGGCCAAAGCGCCTTAGAGCTGCGATCAGCGGACGGCATCCTGCAGGCCCCGTTCGCTGAGGATCTGCAGGACCTGCCGGTCCCAGAGCTTCGGCAGTTCGAAATCCGGGAAAAAGCTCTGTTCACTGATCCCGGTGGTAAGCATCAGCTGTTCCTGCCGGTAGCGAAGATTGAGAAAAAGAGAGGGAAGATTTTCGGGATCCGCTTCCCGGCCGGCCGCAGCGAGCAGCGCTGCGGTCTTTTCTTCGGGATAGACCAAAACCAGCGAGAAACTTTTCGGAAGCTCTTTGCCTTTGATCAGCTGATAGGCGAGCGGCCGCAGCCGGCCCCAGCTGATATAAGGAGAAGGAGCGTTTTCGCTTAATATTTTTCCGTCGAACGACGCAGTAAAGGACGTGGCAAAGCGGGCTTCGGACAGATAAAAGTCGTCGAAGCTGTCGCTGACAAATAAGTGGCGGGTAAAGTCCTTAAGACGGATAACGGATAAGCCGAGCATGCGTTCCTCCGTAAAATGAATCAGAGCATTGATCTTGGCATCATCATAGCATGAGCCCGGCGGAATGACAAGAAAAATCTTGCAAATCCGCCCGGCCCGGGGTATAATACATTTTTTGTACAGACTAATGAGATTCTGGCCTGATAAGGAGGCTGTTATGCAGGAAAAACTGGCAAAAATAAAGGAAGAAGCACTGGCCAAGCTGAACGCGGCGGGCACGATGGACACACTGAACGAGATCCGTCTGGCCTACCTGGGGAAAAAGGGTGAGCTGACCGAAGTTTTAAAGGGCATGCGCGACGTGGCGCCGGAAGAAAGGCCGAAGGTCGGCGAGTGGGTCAATTCCACCCGCAAGGCGATCGAGGAACGGCTGGCCGCGGCGCAGAAGGAGATCGCGGAAAAAGCGCTGGAGGCGCGTCTGAAAGCGGAGACCGTGGACGTCACGCTCCCGGCAAAGCTTCCGGAGATCGGACACCGTCATCCCAATACCCTGGCGCTGGAAGAGCTGGAGCGCGTTTTCATCGGCATGGGCTACGAAGTCGTGGAAGGCCCCGAAGTGGAGTACGATTACTACAACTTTGAAGCGCTGAATATTCCGGCCAACCATCCCGCCAAGGATGAGCAGGATACTTTCTACGTCAACGACAAGATCGTGCTGCGGACCCAGACGTCTCCGGTCCAGGTCCGGACCATGGAACAAAAAAAGCCTCCGATCCGTATCTTGGCGCCGGGCCGCGTCTTCCGCTCGGACGACGTGGACGCGACGCATTCCCCCTGCTTCAATCAGGTGGAAGGGCTCGTTATCGATAAAAACATTACTTTTGCCGACCTGAAAGGTACGCTGGGCCAGTTCGCGCGCGAGATGTTCGGCCCGGAAACGAAGGTCAAGTTCCGGCCGCATCACTTCCCGTTTACCGAACCCAGCGCGGAGATGGACGTTTCCTGCTTTAAGTGCGGCGGCAAAGGCTGCCGGATGTGCAAGGGCAGCGGCTGGATCGAGATCCTCGGCTGCGGCATGGTCCATCCGAAGGTCCTTCGGATGAGCGGCATCGATCCCGAAGCGTACTCGGGCTTTGCTTTCGGCATCGGACTGGAGCGCATCACGCTTCTGAAATATGAGATCGACGACATGCGCCTGCTCTACGAAAACGACGAACGTTTCCTGAAGCAGTTCTGACGGAAATAGGATGCAGTTCGCCCCCGCCCGTCAGCCTCGCGGCTGACACCCTCCCCCGCTGACCGGGGGAGGGCAGGGAGGCGCAGTAAAGGAGATAACATGAATACATCATATAACTGGATCAAATCCTATGTGCCCGGCCTCGCCGCCGGTAATCAGGAATATTTCGATAAAATGACCCTTTCCGGCACCAAGGTCGAGGGCTTTGCGGCGCTCGACAAAAACCTGGAAAAAATCGTGGTGGGCCGCATCGAGAAGCTGGAGCCGCATCCCAATGCCAACAAGCTGGTGGTCTGCCAGGTGAACGTCGGCGGGCCGGAGCCGCTGCAGATCGTGACCGGCGCGCCGAACGCGGCCGAGGGTCAGACCGTCATCGTAGTTCTGGACGGCGGAAAAGTGGCCGGCGATCACGACGGACACCTGCCCGAAGAGGGCGTCCCGATCAAAGCCGGCGCGCTGCGCGGCGTTCCTTCCGCGGGCATGATGTGCTCCGTGGAGGAACTCGGCTTCGAACACAGCTATTTCCCCGAAGCGCCGGAAAACGGCATCTACGTCTTCCCGGAAGGCAGCAATGTCAAGCCCGGCGACGACGCGCTTGCCGCCTTAGGTCTGCACGATACGGTCTTCGAATATGAGATCACATCCAACCGCGTGGACTGCTACAGCGTGCTGGGCATTGCCCGCGAAGCGGCCGCGACCTTCCGTCTGCCTTTTGTGCCGCCGGTCGTTCCGCAGACCGGAAATGCCGAAAAAGCCTCGGACTATGTGAGCGTGGAAGTGAAAGATACGGATCTTTGTCCGCGCTACACGGCCCGCGTGGTGAAAAATATCAAGTTCGGGCCGAGCCCGAAATGGATGCAGGAGCGCCTTCGGGCCAGCGGCATCCGTCCCATCAACAACCTGGTGGACATCACCAACTACGTGATGGAAGAGTACGGCCAGCCGATGCACGCTTTCGATTACGACCTGATCGCGGGGCATAAGATCGTGGTGCGCCGCGCCGAAAACGGCGAGAAATTCGTAACGCTGGACGGTCAGGAAAGGACGCTGGACGACCGGATGCTGATGATCTGCGACGGCGAGAAAGCCATCGGCATCGCGGGCATCATGGGCGGCGAAAACTCAAAGATCACGGACGACGTGAAGACGATGGTCTTTGAATCGGCCTGCTTCGACGGCACGAACATCCGCCTTTCCGCCAAGCGGCTGGGCCTGCGCACGGAAGCCTCCGGCAAGTTCGAAAAGGGACTGGATCCGGAGAACGCGCTGGCGGCCATCGACCGGGCCTGCGCGCTCGTGGAGGAGCTGGGCTGCGGCGAGGTGGTCGGCGGCTGCGTGGACGTCTATACCAAAAAGCCGGTCCCCCGCGAGATCCCCTTCCGTCCGGACTGGATCAACCGCTTCCTGGGGACCGATATCTCCGAAGAGACCATGCTGAGCTACTTCCCGCCGCTGGCGCTGGAATACGATGCCGCGCGCGGCGCGGTGAAGATCCCGACTTTCCGGCAGGATTTAGAGGGCGAAGCGGATCTGGCGGAAGAAGTCGCGCGTTTCTACGGCTACGACAATATCCCGACGACGCTGCCCACCGGCGAAGCGACGGCCGGCAAGCTTTCCTACAAGCAGCGCGTGGAAGCGCTGGCCTCGGACGTGATGGAATACTGCGGCTTCAGCCAGTCCATGAACTTCTCCTTCGAGAGCCCGAAGGTCTGGGACAAGCTGCGGCTGCCGTCCGATTCGAAGCTGCGTCAGGCGGTGACGATCCTGAACCCGCTCGGCGAGGATTACAGCATCATGCGGACGCTGCCGCTGGGCGGCATGCTGGGATCGCTGGCGACCAACTTCAGCCGCCGCAACAAAAACGTGAAGCTCTATGAGCTGGCGAATATCTATCTGCCGAAAGCGCTGCCGCTTTCGGAACTGCCGGACGAACGCCGTCAGCTCTGCTTCGGCGCTTACGGCGAGACGGATTTCTTCGCATTAAAGGCGGCCGCGGAAGAGTTCCTGCGCAAGGCAGGGCTGAAGGATCCGCTGGAATACGAGAACACCGGCGAATATCCCTTTCTGCATCCGGGCCGTCAGGCCGTGATCCGTTATCAGGAGACCGGGATCGGCTATCTGGGCGAGGTGCATCCGGTGACTGCGGAAGCTTTCGGCATCGGCGAGCGGACTGCCGTCGCTGTCCTGGATCTGCCGGCCATCCTGCCGTTTACGAATCTGGACAACAGGCATTACGAAGGCCTGGCCCGCTTCCCGGCGGTCAGCCGCGATCTGGCGCTGGTCATGGACAAGAGCATGCCGGTCGGCAGCGTGGAGAAGATGCTCCGTCAGCGCGGCGGCAGGCTTCTGGAGTCCGTGCAGCTTTTCGACGTCTACGAAGGCGCGCAGCTGGACGAGGGCAAAAAGTCCGTGGCGTATTCGATCGTGCTGCGGGCCAAGGACCGGACGCTGGAGGAGAAAGATATCACCGGCGTGATGAACAAGATCCTGAACGGCTTAAAGCAGATGGGGATCGAGCTCAGATCCTGAAAAAAATAAAAAAAGTGCTTGAAATCCGTCACGCAGGGTGATATTATATTCTGGCACGTTCCGAGGAGGTTTGTTTTTCATGGAAGTAGTCGCTGTTATTTTAAAGATATTACTGGTCCTTGTCTGCATCGGCATGATCGTTCTGGTCATGATGCAGGAGGGCAATGAGAACGGTCTGTCCAGCAGCATCGCGGGCGGTATGTCCGAGACCAGCTTCGCCGCGAAGAACAGCGGCCGCACCAAGGAAGGCCAGCTGAAGAAGTATACCCGTATCCTGCTGGCGGCTTTCATGGTGATCGCGCTGGTGCTGAATATCATCGGGTGATTTCCGGAAGCTGAAACCGAAAGGAAGGTGCCTGGCGAGACCGGGCGCCTTCTTTTTGCTTTACGTGAGGTTGAAACATGGGGAAAGACAGCATTCGGCTGATTGCGAACAATAAAAAAGCGTATCACGACTATTTCATCGAGGATACGTACGAGGCGGGCATCGCGCTTGTCGGGACCGAGGTGAAATCGCTTCGCATGGGCAGATGCTCCCTGAAGGAGTCGTATATCCAGATCAAGCGCGGGGAAGTTTTCGTTCACGGCATGCATATCAGCCCGTATGAGAAGGGAAATATCTTCAACCGGGATCCGCTTCGCGTGCGCAAGCTCCTGCTGCACGACTACGAGATCCGCAAGCTGCAGGCGGGCGTGGAGAAGCAGGGCTATACGATCGTGCCGCTGAAAGTGTATTTCAAGGGACAGCGCGTGAAGGCGGAGATCGGCCTGGCGAAGGGCAAGAAGCTCTACGATAAGCGGGAGAGCTTAAAGGAAAAGGATATGCAGCGCCGCGCCGAGCGGGAAGAAGACTGAAGTACAAGAAAAAACTGGCGGTGCAGCCTCGCTGCCGCGACACGAACATTTCGCCCCCCGGTTCAGAGACCTTTTGAAAAAACAGCTGAGGAAAGGTCTCTTCAATGGGGGGCGAAATGTTGTGTTCGGGCGCGCTCGGCCAACACGGCTCCCGCGCTTTTAATTATCTTCCGTTATTTCCCGATCATTCTTTCCATGATCTTCAGGCTCCGGGCGGAGAAGGCGGTCATCTGCGCGGCGCTTAAGGGCTTGTGGGCCATGAGCGCGAGATCGTAGAGCTGCTGCGCGATCAGATCGCTTGTTTCGCCTTCCGGTTTTTCTTCCAGATATTTCACAAGATCGTTTTCGCTGTTTAAAACCAGCGTTTCTTCGCTCGGGAACTGGGACGGATCCATGCCGTAGAGCTTGAACATGTCGTTCATGCGGCGGCTTTCCTCCGCGTAGGTCATGATCGCGGCGACCTGCGCGTCCTTGAAGCGGGCGAGCTTCAGGTTCATTTTCTCCTTATTCAGGGCCTTCTTAAAGATCTCCCCGAGTCCTTCTTCCCGCTTTTTGGCTTCCTCTTCGGACAGTTCTTCGGTCAGGGCTTCGTTCACGTCGGAGTCGATGCGGCAGAACTTGTAATCCGGGTAGCGCATTTCCAGCCGTGAGATGAACGGTTCGTCGATGGCGTGCGAGAAGAGGAGTGCGTCCTGGCCGGCGGCTTTGAACATCTCGACATAGGTTGCCTGCTGCACCGGATCGGTCACATAGTAGATGGTCCGGCGTTTATCTTTTTCCTCCTCGTCTTCGGGTGAGGGCGACTCTTGTCCTCCCCCGGACGCGGGGGAGGGTGCCCCGTCAGGGGCGGGTGAGGGCGACTTGCTATCCGCCTCCAAATACTCATCCAGCGAGACGTACTTCCCTTCCAGGTTTTTGTAAATGATGGCCTTGCGGATCTTCTCGCTGAACTTTTCGTCGCGGATGCAGCCGAACTTGATGAAGGGATGAATATCCTCCCAGTACTTTTCGTAATTCTCCCGGTCCACGTTGAACATGCCGGTCAGCTTGTCCGCGACCTTCTTGGTGATGTAATCGGAGATCTTCTTCACAAAGCCGTCGTTCTGCAGCGCGCTGCGGGAGACGTTTAAGGGCAGATCCGCGCAGTCGATGACGCCTTTTAAGAGCATCAGGAACTCGGGGATGACTTCCTTGATGTTGTCCGCGATGAAGACTTGATTGCTGTAGAGCTTGATGGTCCCCTCCGCCGGCTCGGTCTCCAGATTGATCTTCGGGAAGTACAGAAGACCCTTTAAGCGGAACGGATAGTCCATGTTCAGATGGATCGTGAAGAGCGGATCCTTCCAGTCGCGGAAAAGCTTCCTGTAGAATTCCTTATAATCTTCGTCCTTGCATTCCGAAGGATTCTTCAGCCACAGGGGGTTTACGTCGTTGACGGGCTTCGCCTGCCCTCCCCCGGACGCGGGGGAGGGTGCCCCGTCAGGGGCGGGTGAGGGCGACTTGTTACTGTCCGTGTCATCCTGAGCGGAGCCGCTCTGCGGCTGAGGCGAAGGATCTTTCTTTTCCGCTTCCGTGTTCTCAAAGTAGATCGGGTACGGCATGAAGGCACAGTATTTATCCAGCACCTCCCGAACCCGGTATTCGTTGGAAAATTCTACTGAATCTTCCGACAAATAGAGCGTAACGACGGTTCCGCGCGAAGACTTTTCTCCCTGCTCCATCGTGAAGCTCGTGCCGCCCTCGGATTCCCAGTGGACGGGCTCGGCGCCTTCTTCCCAGGAGAGGGTGTCGATGGTCACTTTGTCCGCGACCATGAACGCGCTGTAAAAGCCAAGACCGAAGTGGCCTATGATCTGGTCCTCGTTCGCCTTATCCTTATACTTTTCCAGGAAATCCGCCGCGCCGGAGAAAGCGATGCGGTTGATATATTCCTTCACTTCCTCGGCAGTCATGCCGAGCCCGTTGTCCTCGACTTCCAGCACTTTGGCGGAGGGGGTCACGCGGACGTTTAACTTCAGCTCTTCGCCTTCCGGGATCTCGGTCTGCCCCATCAGAGCGAGCTTCTTCAGCTTCGTGATGGCGTCGCAGCCGTTGGAGACGAGCTCCCTGAGGAATATATCGTGGTCCGAATACAGCCACTTCTTAATGATCGGGAACATGTTCTCGGAATTGATGGACAGATGTCCTTTGCTCTTTTTTACCATGTATTTCAGCCTTCTTTCATAAAAATCGTTGAATCTGCAACCTTTGCGGCCTTGTTTGCGTATTCTGTAGTGAGACCTCCGGCTGCTATTTTGTAGTATAAGGTCAGAACGTCGGAAAGTCAAGCACTTTTTGGCACTCAAAGAAAGAGAGTGCTAACAAACGCCGCCCTTGACGGAAACGGCGGAGAATGATAAAATAACTATTCAAATCATGCAAAATGCTTATGGTTTTTCCGCTCTTCCGCGACTTATAAAAGAAGAGAGGGATCCCCGGAAAGGCAGTCGTTATGGCAGAAGAGAAAAAGCTGGACAAGAAAAACCTGATGGAGTTTCTGCGCTACGTCATCGTGGGCGGCATCTCGGCCGTGGTGGACATGGCGGTCAACTACGGTATGCTCTATTATATCCTGAAAGCAGACAAGAATGACTCGACGGCGGTAGCGGTTTCCGTCACAGCCGGCTTTATCGCCGGGATCATCGTCAACTATATCCTCTCCAATCTCTTCGTCTTCACCTCGGAGGAGCAGAAGGAAAAAGGCCGGAACGTCAAGGCGTTTCTGCTGTATGTGCTTGTCGGCGTGATCGGCTACGGCCTGACCGTGGGCCTGACCCTGATCGGGACGAAACTGATCGGTGAAAGCAGGATCTGGTACCTGATCATGACCTGCTTCGTGAAGGGCATCGTTCTGATCTGGAACTATCTGGGAAGAAAAATATTGGTCTACAAAGGAAAATGATCTGTCCGGCGGCAGCAGAACGCTGATGCCGTCTCCCGCCTGAAAGGAAAAACAATGCAGAAAAAGCTCCTGACTATCGGAAAAATCCTTCTGCCCATCCTGGCGCTTCTGCCGGGACTGGGGCTGATCCTGTACTATATCATCGGTCCCGCGGCGGGGCACATGACCTCCGACTGCACGGATTCGCTGCGCTGGGCGCAGGCGAGCTTCCTTTCGGGACGGCTGGTCTCCGATAATTTCAGCTATGCCGGCCTCCTTCCCTTCGGCGGCAATCTGATTTTCTGGCCATTCATCGCGCTGTTCGGATACGGTTTAAAGGCTCAGCTCTGGGGGCTGGCTCTTTTTGCCGTCCTTTTTGCGGCAGCTCTTTACTATTTCGCGCGCGGGCTTAAGCTCGGCCGGACGGCCGCCGCGGGACTTGTCTCCGTGACCATGCTGATCCTGTCTTCCGGCAGCAAGCTGCGGGAGATCATGTGGGAACATATCTTTTACTACAATCTCGGCATTCTCTTTTTCTGCGTCGGCTTCGGTCTGATGCTCCGGATCCTGAAGCATGACCGCCTGACCGTGATCCGGCCGCGCGACAGAAGACTCTATATCTTCCGTCTGCTCTGTCTGGGTCTTTTTACCGTCCTGGCTGCGACGGACGGTCTGCAGACGCTGGTCTGTTATACCCTGCCTCTTCTGGCCGGCCTGCTGACGGAGCGTTTTCTGGACGGGGACACACCGCTTCTTTCCGCTCGGAACAGAAGGCCGTGGCTGGTCTGGAGCCTCATCCTCTTTGCCTCGGCCCTCGGCTTTCTGCTGATCCCCCTGGTCTGTCACGGCGTTCAGTCCGGTTATATGAACGGCTACTCCGCCTACACGGCCATGAGCAAATGGACGGAAAACTTCCAGAAGATCTTTTACAGCTGGGCTGTGCTGCTGGGCGTTTCGGTCAAGGACGGCGATTATTTCGTAAAGCTGGAGTCCATCGGGCAGGCGATCCGGATCTTTGGTGCGCTTTTCCTGCTGTTTTTCCCGCTGATCCTGCTCTGCCGGCTTTCCAAGCTGAAAAGCCGGGGCCTGAAGATGCTGACGGTCGGGCACGCCGCTCTGATGGCATTCATTCTGTTCGGCTGGGTCTTCGGGCGTCTGGGCGCGGCCAACTGGCGGCTGACGCCCCTGCTCGGCACCGGGATCCTGACGACCTTCTCGGCGGCGGCGCTGGGCCTTCAGGAGAAAAAAACGGCCGCCCGTTTCGGCGCGCTGGGACTGGCCTTTCTGATCCTGCTGGCGCTTCTGCCCGCACGGGAGATCCGGAAGATGCCGGCGGACAGCGGCCGCGACAACGCCTGGTTCACGGCCGCTGCCGAACTGAAAGCGCACGATCTGAAATACGGCTACGCGACGTTCTGGTGGTGCGAGCTGGTGACCATGCTTTCCGAAAACGAGGCGCAGGTCTCCAATATGGATATCAGCAAGGAAGGGAAGCCCGTGAAACGGACCTATCAGGATTTCCTGGACTGCTACAAGGATAAAGATACCGACCGTTATTTCCTGCTCCTGATGGAAAGCGAAAACAAATCGCTGGCCGGCTGGCTGGAAGAGCAGCGTACAGCCGGAAATATCACGGAGGAATTTGAGTTCGCGACAAAAGAATACACCGCCGGCGGCTATTCCGGCGATAAGCTGTACGTGTATGTCTTCGCGGAAAATATCTTCTGAAAAACAACTGTCAGAGGTAAAAACTGATGTTTCAAAACAATGTAACGGCAAAAAAAGGCCGGAAGCCCCTTGCCTGGCTGCTGCTGTCACTGCTTCTTCTGGGACTGACCGGCTGCAGCATTCCGATGAAAGCGACGTCGGAAGAAGCCGGCAGCGCTGCCGGAAAAACCTCGGAAGCGGCCGGGGAAGCTTCGCAGCCGGAACCGACGTCGGGGCTTCAGACGGCTGCCCGGCAGCTTGAGGAGCGCTGGCTGAGCGGCGATTTATCCGATCTGGCGGGGTTTTATGAGCCGCAGGCGGCGGATCCGGACGAGGCAGCCAGACTTAAGGCGATCCGGGACGATTTTGCCGTCTTCGAAGAAGATTCCGGGGAGACGAAGCAGGAAGAGGGAATCTTATCCCTGCTTCAGCCGTATACGAAGCTGCAGCTGCCGGAGATTCCGGACGGGGCGGCCTTTCCGTTAACGGTTCAGGCCGTGCTGGTGACGCCGGACCTGGCCGCTTTGCTGCAAAGTCTGCATTACGAAAGCTATGAGGATGCCGCAAAACTGACCGAAGATCTGACGGCGGCCTTACGGCAGGGGAACTATTCGGAAAGAAGCAGTACGCTGACCCTGACCCTGCTGAAGGACGGCGATACCGTTTATGCCGAACCGAACCGGGAGGCGCTGTTTGCCTTTTACGGCGGTCTGGCGGAACTGTATATGACCGAGTATCAGAAGTTCCTGGAGGAGATCGGAAACGCGCTGGGAGGGCAGGAACCGTGAAGACAAAAACATCGAAAAGAACACGAATTTCCGCTCTTTTGTTACTGCTGATGCTGTTGTTCTCAACCGTCTTTTCCGGGCAGGCGCAGACCGCCAAAAGCCCGATGATTCCCGGCGACAGGGAGGAAGCGGGAACTCTGCTGAATGATTATGATCCGGAACGCGACGGCTATTTCGGCTATCTGCCGGTCCGCTATTACCTGGAACCATTGAATATCCAGGAGTCGGAAGTCCTTCAAAAAGACATTCCGGTCATCGTCTGGAAAAATAAAATCTTTATGACGCCGCAGGATCTGGCAACGATCACCGGGATTTCGTTTACGGAAAAGGCGGAAAAGCTGCAGTTTGTCTGGGGAGAGCGGAAGCTTGTTGTGACCCGTGATTCGGCGGAGGCCAGCTTTGTTCTCGGACCGGTGAAGCAGCCGTATCTTCAGGAGCGCTTTTTCTTATCGGTTGCCCCGTTCCGCGGGACGAATCAGTTTCTTTTTGTTCCGTTTACGGATATCTGTGCGATCATGGGGGTAGATTTAATTGCCCAGGAGGACGGCAGAGACGGGGAGAACATCTGCTATGCCGTCAATCCGCCGCAGGAGGATGTGTACGATCTTCTGGCGGCTTTTGGGGATGAGACGAAGCAGAAGAATTATATGTACATGTACGAGGCCGATCAGAGCGCTCTGTATCTGGCAGAGGGATCCAGCCGGACGGTCATGACGCTGGACGGCATGCTGAACGCCGATGCCGACTATTATTTATACGCATCGCTTAACGTGATCAGTACGATGGATTACCTCACCCAGTATAAGCCGAGCCGCTATATCTGGAACAAGGTGGTTCTGGGGCGGGATCCTCAAAGATCAGACATCGATAAGCAGTACTGGGATTCGATCCTGGCAGAAAGCCTGATCCGGGAGCTGTGGTTTGCCTCGGAGAGCGAGACGGTTTCGGCGGCAGAAAAAGCGGCCGATGTGATGTCCTCCGAATTGGGCATACTCTTTTATGATGATGCGGTGGCCCATTTCCTGGCTGCGAATTCTTCCGCTGCGGAGAAGGTTGGCGGCCTGATTGCTCAGCTGGAACAGGCTGTCAGCTTTAACAAGGCGAACATGAGCCCGCAGGTCTATGTGAAATACAATTCGATGCTGACTCGGTATAAGAATGAACTGAATGGGATCAGCACAAAATGGAGCTTCGCATTGAACGGGGTTTCCAATGTCATGAAAGGCGTGAAGACCTGCTTGTCGGCTGCCAGTGATCTGTCCGCTTTCAAAGGCCGGGACCTGGTGACGGAAGAAGGACTGAAGCGTTTTCTGGATGCAGATCATTTTAACTATCTAAGCAGCGGCGCCGCACTGAGAATGAAAACAGAGTATACCGGCTATACAGAGGCGCCTAAAATGTATGCGTTCGCAAAGGCAATCTGGGATACCGTTACGGGTGATGCGATCGAGGCGGCGATGGGACCGGCGTCTCTCATAACCGCCGGCTTTCAGCTCGCAACAGCGATGGATCCGGTCTATCAAAAAACGCTGGATTCCATGGTCGCCTATCAAACCTCGCTTCTGTCGATCGCCATGCAGCACGAAACGTATGATCAGGCCGTGAAGCGGATCTTGAAGGACGATCGGAAGATCCACACCGAACTCAGGGACAGTTTTCTGGACAATGAGATCTTTGCGGCTTATCTGTATTACAGGAGCTGCGCGGTGACCCGGGAACTGGTGCAGAAGGCGTTTGAATACGAGGATCCGCTGCTGGATGCGCTGTATCAGAAAACGACGCTGCTGGGAACCACTTACGGATTTCAGAAAGACGGCCGGCCGCTTTCGTACCGGGAGCGCTTTGATGCGGTTAGGGACGGTCTGGATAGCATCATCATTGCCAATGCCGTCATCCCTCTCTATGTATCCGTGGACGGAAAGGTGCTGACCTTCGGCGACGATCAGCCGGTACCGGACGCTGTCTGCCTGGTCAGCGAGCACGGACGGCAGCGGGTGTACTTTACCGCCGACAAAAAAGGGGAATACCGCGAACTGTATATCCCCGTCTTCTGGCCGGAATACGGGATCACGGAATTTGATCCGGACTTTGACATCAACCTGTTTTTCTATTCGAAAGACGAAGAAATCGAAGGCGATGACAGCAAGAAGATCGCTTTCAAGGCCGGAGAGGCCCTTGAAGTGCCGGATGCGCATCTTTTGTGGAAGGGCTCGCTGGAAGCTGTCGTGGTGGACAAAGAAAGCGGAGAGCGGATCGAGGAACCGAAGTTCCGCCTGGAACATCTGACGCCGGAAATCTTCCGCGCATACGGGATCCCCACTGAATTCAGCGGAAAAGGGGACTGGTACGGCAACGTGATCCAGGAAGAACTGCCGCCCGGGACTTATAAAGCCGTGTTCAGCAAAGAAGGCTATGAGAGTCAGGAACTGGAGATTACGATCCAATCCGGCCAGGTGACGAAATGGCCGGAGCCGATCGAGCTGGAGAAGAAAAAAGTCTGGCTGCTGGTAGAAGAGGATTATCAGGATATCGCCAACCGCGGCCTCTGGTCATACCATCTGGATTATTCCTACGATGAAGAAGGCCGGCTGATCGAGATCGGTCCTATGCGTGCCGCGAGCAATTACTGCTATTACGAATATGATGAGGACGGCCGGAAACGGCTGATGATCGGCGGCACCTCCGGTTCCACCTGGACGGCTGAAAAGTATACCTATGATACCGAAAACCGCCTCATCCGGGCGGATCAGTACACGCTGGACTATGAGGGCGTTTCATCCCGGGAAGACTGGAAGAACAAGACGCTTCATGAAAACGGCTGGAAAAAGTATTACTATAACGGAGATCTGCTGGTCAAAATCGATCATTATTCCAAGGACGGGGCCTTCCAGTACGGGCAGTATTATGAATACGATGAGGATGGCAGGCTCCTTTGGGACATTGAAGTGGACGAAGAAGGCAAGCAGCTGGAGACCTGGCTCGGCAAGCGGTATCAGACCACGTATGAGTACAACGAAGCCGGCCAGCTCGTAAAAGAAACCTATGTCGGCTCGCGGGTCATCACGACTGTCTACGAATATGACGAAGCCGGTCAGTTGGTGAAGGAAACAAATCTGTATACCGAATACGTCAGCTATTACAGCTATGATGAATACGGGAACCGGATTGAAAAAGATACTTACAGCAAAATGGGGAAATCGCTCGCCTCGAAGACCCTGTACACCTACAAATTGTTCCCGTTTGAAGGGGAGTGAAAGGATTGCCATGTTCCGCTATACCGTAACCGAACAGGACTATCTGAAGATGGCAAAATGGCTGCTGGTCAAACAGCGCGGGCCCAAAAGCACCGCGGTCCCGAAATTGCTTCTCAAAACGGTCGTGCAGATGGGGGCCGTCGCCTGGCTGCTGCTGACCTTTCCGGAGGAGCTCGGCTCCCTGAAATGGATTCTGATCGTCGTCTCCCTGCTGTACGCGTCGTTCGTCCTTTTCCGCTATTTCTTTTTGGACGTCCGGGCCAATATGCTGCTGATCCAGGCCAAGCGGGAGGCCGGCGCGCAGGATTTCTGGAAGGAGCACGAGCTGAAGCTGAAAGGGGACAGCCTGCAGCTCTCCTACGGAAGCGTTCGGTCGGAGATCCCGTGCCGGGAGGTTACAGAGGTGGAAGAGTGGGAGGATCTGTCTCTGATCTTAAAAGGCCGGGAGGTCTTCGAAGCGATCCCGAAACGGGTAAAAACTTCAGAAGACTGGCCGGGATTCCGGGCACAGATCCTGGAGATCGCAGACCGCGAACAGATCCGCGCGCAGGAGGAGCTTAAAAAGTCTCTGTCCGATAAGCCGGATTTTCTGGCGCCTTTGTACCTGAGTCAGGAGGAGATGGCGGACAAGATCGTGAAGATGCAGCGGCGCGCCCTGCTCTATGTCTCCAACTGGAATTTTTCCAGCTTTTTTGCTTTCCTGTTCCCGCTGGGACTGGCGGCTTATGCCGCTTACAGCAAATCCTGGTCGACGTTTGCCTTCTGCGCGGTCTTTTTCCTGATTCTAAATGGGAAGGTCTTCCGGCCTTTTATGCCGAACGCCCGGCAAAACGTCCGGCAGCAGCTTCTGCCGCCCGGAGAGGACGGATATCTTCTGGCATTAAAGGATAAGACGGCCTACCTGCTGACCGAGCGGAATTCCTTTACCTATCCGATGCAGAGCCTGCGCCTGACGGCCCGTCAGGCAGGGGATCTGTTCCTGTATTTCAAACAGCAGCGGATGCTGTTTGTCCCGGCCAGGTTGGCGGATGCTTTCCTCCGCGCCGCCAGAGGCGAAAAGAGCATGCGGGAATAGGCCGGAAAAATCTCTTGACATTCCTTGTTTTCCTGCTACAATAGGCCTATCCCGCAAGGGATCACAAAGCGTTGAAGAGAAGAGTACGCAGGAAACGGCTTTACCAGAGAAGGGTGCCCTGGCTGGAAGCATCCGAAAGACGGCCTGCCGAAGACCACCTCCGAGCGGCCCCAATCCGGCCCGGGTGACTCCGTGAAAGGTCAAACGAAGAGCCTCATCCCAGAGGAAACAGGGTGGAACCGCGGATTTTATTCGTCCCTGACTAGCGGCACAATGTGCCGGTCAGTCAGGGGCGTTTATATTTCAGAGAGCCGGTCCCCGTTTGTCAGGGGAACGGATGAACAAAGGAGGAAAAAACATGAAGATCACACTCAAAGACGGAAGCGTGCGCGAATACGATCATCCCATGCGGGCGATCGATATCGCGAAGGACATCTCCGAAGGCCTGGCCCGGATGGCCTGCCTGGCCCAGATCAACGGAGAGAACAAGGACCTGCGGACCCTGATCGATCGGGACGCGGCCTTAAGCCTTTATACCGCAAAGGACCCGGAGGGTCTGGCGGCTCTTCGTCATACCGCCAGCCACGTCATGGCACAGGCCATCAAGCACCTGTATCCGGATGCGAAACTGGCCATCGGTCCGTCCATCGCGGAAGGCTTTTACTATGATATCGATTTTGCCCAGCCCATTTCCGTGGACGATCTCCCGAAGATCGAAGACGAGATGAAGAAAATCGTCAAGCAGGATATTCCTCTCGAGCGCTACGAGCTGCCCCGCGAGGAAGCGATCGCCTGGGCAAAGTCCGTGGAAGAGCCGTACAAGGTCGAGCTGATCACGGATCTGCCGGAGGATGCCGCCATCAGCTTCTACAAGCAGGGCGACTTTACGGACCTGTGCGCCGGCCCGCACCTGATGAGCACGGGCAAGGTCGGCAAAGCGTACAAGCTCCTGAATCTCGCGGGCGCCTACTGGCGCGGCAGCGAGAAAAACAAGATGCTGACCCGCATTTACGCGACGGCCTTCGCGAAAAAGGAAGAGCTGGAGGAGTACATCCAGAAGCTCGAAGAGGCCAAAAAGCGCGATCACCGCAAGCTCGGCAGGGAGCTCGGTCTCTTCATGACGGACGAGCTGGTCGGCAAGGGCATGCCCATGTTCCTGCCGAAGGGCTACACGGTCTGGCGCATCCTGGAAAATTATATCCGCGACAAGGAGATCGCGCAGGGGTATCTGCACGTTTTAACGCCCTGCATCGGTACGGTCAACCTGTACAAGACGTCCGGCCACTGGGAGCACTATCAGAAAAACATGTTCCCGGCCATGGAGGTGGAGGATGAAGTCTATGTCCTGCGTCCGATGAACTGCCCGCACCACATGCGCATCTACGCGAATCAGCCGCATTCCTACCGGAACCTGCCGGTCCGCATCGGCGAGATCGCGCACGACTTCCGCTATGAAGCCTCCGGTACGTTAAAAGGCATCGAGCGCGGCCGGCATTTCTGCCAGAACGACGCCCACCTTTTCGTGACGCCGGACCAGATCAAGGAGGAGTTTTCCAAGGTCGTGGACCTGATCTTCGATACGTACAAGGATTTCGGCATCACGGATTACCGCTGCGTGCTGTCCCTGCGCGATCCGGCCGATACGGAAAAGTATCACCATGACGACGAGATGTGGAACACGGCCGAGAACGCCCTTCGTGAAGTCCTGAACGAGCTGAAGCTGGACTACACGGAGGAGATCGGCGAGGCGGCCTTCTACGGCCCGAAGCTGGACGTGAACGTGAAGCCCGCCGTCGGCGCGGAATATACGCTCTCTACCTGCCAGCTGGACTTCTGCCTGCCCGCCCGCTTCAACTTAACCTACATCGACAAGGACAACGTGGAGCGCACGCCCGTGGTGCTGCACCGCGCGATCCTGGGCTCTCTCGACCGTTTCATGGCCTACCTCATTGAAGAGACGATGGGCAACTTCCCGACCTGGCTGGCGCCGGTGCAGGTGAAGGTCCTGCCGATCTCGGACAAATACATGGACTACGCCGAAAAGGTGAATGCGGCGCTGGAAAACGCGGGCATCCGCGTGGAGCTGGACCGCCGCGGCGAGAAGATCGGCTACAAGATCCGCGAGGCGCAGAGCCAGAAGATCCCGTACATGCTGGTCGTGGGCCAGAAGGAAGAAGAGGACGGCACGGTCGCGGTCCGCTCCCGCGCAGGCGGTGATCTGGGCGCGCAGCCGTTAGCAGAGTTCCTGGCCAAAGTGCAGGAAGAGATCCGCATGAAAGCGCATTGAAATGCAGGAAGGAAGCCTTAGATGGATAAATACGGCTATAACGGTCCCGAACGCTTTCGCCCTTTAAGTCCCTGGGCTTATTTCGGCTATTCCCTGCTTTTCAGTATCCCGGTGATCGGCTTGGTGTGTCTGATCGTTTTTGCCTTAAGCGACACCAATATCAACCGCCGCTCGTTTGCCCGCAGCTTTTTCTGCGCGCTCGTGATAGTTCTGATCCTTGCCGTCGTTATGGGCGTTCTGGGCTTCATCCCGCGGATCATCAGCACGGTGTCGCAGACATTTGGACTGTAAAGTAAGCAGGGGAGGAATGAAATGGCAAAGGTTCTACTCATCAACGGCAGCCCTCATGCCGACGGCTGCACGGCGCTGGCGCTGGAGGAGATGATCCGCGTCTTTCATGAGGAAGGCGTCGAGACCGAGCTGATCCAGGTCGGGAATAAAGCAGTCCGCGGCTGCACGGCCTGCGGCTTTTGCTGGCAGGCGGATCACTGCGTCTTTAGCGACGATCCCGTAAATGAAACGGCCAGAAAGTTTGAGGCAGCCGACGGTCTGGTGATCGGCAGCCCGGTCTATTATTCTTCGCCGAACGGCACGCTGATCGCGTTCCTGGACCGGCTCTTCCAGAGCAGCCGCTTCCCGAAGCAGATGAAGGTCGGAGCGGCCGTGGTCAGCTGCCGGCGCGGCGGAAACACCGCCTCCTTCGACGTGCTGAACAAATATTTCACCATCAGCGGCATGCCCGTGGCCTCCTCCACCTACTGGAACCAGATCCACGGCTGCACGCGGGAGGAAGCGTTAAAGGATCTCGAAGGCCTGCAGACCATGCGGAACCTCGCGCGGAACATGAGCTTTCTGATCAAGGCCATCGCCGACGCGAAGGAAAAATACGGTCTGCCGGAAGCGGAGCGGCGCTTCTATACCTGCTTCGCAGACGGAAAATAAACGCGTCATAAAAAAATATTGAGATGGTGAAATGCTCTTGTTTCACCGCCGGGAAATGATCCCGGGAAAAACTTTTTGAGGCTGTGAAACACTGACTTTCGTGTCATTCCGAGCGACAGCGAGGAATCTTTCTGGCGACAGCGAGGAATCTTCCCTGCAAATGAGCAGGATGACACAAAAAACAGTTTTTCACAGCCTCATTTTTTTGTATAATAACTTCAAGAAACAGCCCGGTTTCCATACAGTTACTCCAGGAGGCGGCTATGAACGAAGCAGAAAGAAGTAAGAAACGTCGGCTGCGGGAGCAGAACGAGCTCCTGCGCCTCAAAGCAGAGCGTTCGAAAGCGCGCTATGCGGGCTATTTCATCGTGCTTTTGGTGATGATCGTCCTGACGGACGTGCTGGACAATCTCGCCACGAATATCGGCGCCAACATCACCTCCAGCTTCATCACGGAATTCTTCGTGAACGGGAAGGTCTTCGGAAAAAGCTACGAATACGAAGCGGGGCTGGCGCTGCACAATACCATCAGCCTGATCGGCTACGTGATTTCGTTCCTGGTCTCGTTCTACAAGTCGCTGGCGGACCGCATCGGCCGCAAGCCGCTTTTCGTGCTGTCCGCGCTCGGCATGGCGGCGGGCCTGCTCATCATTTTCTGCTGCCGGAGCTATTTCGTCTTCCTGATCGGCAGCTTCATGCTTTCCTTCTTCATCGGCAGCGACATCCAGATCCTCTACGTGCTGGAGGAAGCGCCGAAGGAAAAGCGCGCGACAGTTTACAGTTTGCTAAAGGGCCTGGGAGGTTTGTCTTCGGTCGCGATCCCGACCATGCGGGCGACGTTAATGTCGAACGATCCCACGAAGTGGCGCAACGTGTACCTTTTGCCGGGCCTGTTCGGCCTGGCGGTCGCGGCACTGATCGTCCTCTTGGTGAAGGAAACGCGGATCTTCCAGGACCGGCGCATCGAGCAGCTGGAGGAGATCCTGCCAGAGCTTCCTGATACTCCGGCAGATGCAACCGTTCCGGTGGAAAGTACGGCAGCTGCCC
Organism: Lachnospiraceae bacterium; assembly: GCA_017619975.1. GTDB lineage: Bacteria > Bacillota > Clostridia > Lachnospirales > Lachnospiraceae > UBA6987. Next base: position 33,775 of record JAFZRH010000036.1, read on the forward strand.
TTTTACACGCGGAAGCCCCTGCTGCAGCGGACGAAACCGTTCCGATTCGGCTGGAGCCTCAAAAAACACAGGTCAAGGCCGGCGTGATCTCAGCCATCAAATATATCTTTAAGCGGAAGGACCTTCGGACGCTGATCCTGATCAAGATCCTCTTCGACGCCGCGATTGTGGCGATGACGAATTATGAATCCATCATGTACCGGGCCGAGATGAGCACGGAATCCATCACGACGGCCGAGTTCTTTTATCCTTTCATTTACTGCGCGGCGGTTATCGTTTCCGGCTTTCTGGCGGATAAGATCGGCCGGAAAAAGACCGTGCTCTTGTTCGGCCTGATCTGCGCGGCCTCCTTTGTCTGGTTCATTGTTTCCGCAAACTCTCATTTCAGTCCGGCGCTGGTCGGCATCGGCTACGGCCTGTATCTGGGCGGCTACTGGATCGGCCGGGACTACATGGCAATCATTTCCACGGAGATGGTCCCGACCGGGATCCGCGCCTCCATTATGGGTGCGGAGGGCCTGCTGGTTTATATCGGCATGGCGGTGGGCTTTGCCTTCGTGAACGTCGGCATGCTGTTCGCGCCGCTGTGGCTGGTCTGCGGGCTTTTCGCCCTGCCCTGCATCCTGATCTCGGTCTTTCTCTTAAGCCGCAAGGTGAAGGAGACCATGGGCGTGGACTATGAAGCGATCACGGGGGAAGGCGTATGAAAGTCGTGATCATCGGCGCCGGTCTGGGGGGCCTGACCTTTGGCGCCTGTGCGGCCGGAGACGGCCACGAGGTCATACTGATCGATAAGAACAAAGAACCGGGCGGCGTGCTGACCCTGGCCCGGCAAGACGGCTTTTCTTTTGAACAGGGGCCGCTGGCCCTGACGGACCTGGGACCGGAGGAGTCGGTCGGATCGTTTTTAGAGAGCCTGGGGATTCATTTGGAGACCGTACGGGCCGACCGCGGACTGGTGACGCCGGATTTTGCCCTGCTGCCGCCAGAAGAATATGAAGGCCCCGCCTGGCGGAAGAAGCGTTTAAAGGCGCTGTTTCCGCAGGATGCGGCCGGGATCGACGAGTATTACCGCTTCTACGAGGCCTTGATGCACCTGCGCTTTCTGGGCGGGCAGAACTTCATCAACAGACTGAAAATGCTGTTCGCCTTCCGGAAGATCAAAAAGTACGAAAACATGAGCTGCCGCGCGTTTACGGAGAAACTTTTTTCCGACGAGCGCCTGCGGCTGGTCTTTAACGGGATCCTGGCGGATTTCTGCGCCGATCCCGACGAGGTCCAGTGCTTTACCCTGCCTTTTGTGAACCCGGAGACGGGCTTCGAGAAGCGGATCCCGGCGGAGAAAAACGGACGGCTTTTCTATCCGAGCTTTCGCTACGTAGTCGGCGGCTGCCAGAAGATCGCGGAAGCCTTATGTAACTATATCCTGGCGCACGGCGGGCAGTTCCTTCCGGAAACGGTCGCGGAAAAAGTGCTGATCGAGGACGGAAAGGCCGTCGGCGTGCGGCTTTCGGACGGCCGGGAGCTTTCGGCCGATGCGGTCGTGGGCTGCGGTGCCGCGCGGGATTTCTTTACGGATCTGGTGGGATTAGAGCATCTGGATGAGACTTACCGGAAGATCCTAAACAGCTTCCGCCCTATGGAGGCGGTCTTCATGCTGCATCTGGGCGTGGACTATGATCCTTCCGTATATCAGAAGCAAAGCCTTTGCTATTACTACGGCAGCTACGATCTGCACGGCGCGGTACAGCGCCTCCGGAGCGGCGTCTATCACGAAGGAAAAGATGGGTATCTCATCTATTTCCCGGACCGTCATGCACCGGACTTTGCGCCTGAGGGCTGCCACTGCGTGACCATTTATACGGTCTGTCCGGACCGGCTGAAAGAGGGCAGCTGGGCTGAGCGGAAAAAAGTGTACGCCGATCAGCTGATCTGCCTGGCCGAAAAGTATCTGCCCGGTCTTTCGGAGCATATCGTGACCCGGAAGATCATGACCGCGGAGGATTACCGGGAGCTGACGCATATGAAGAAGTCGTCCTTCGGCGGGGTCGTACCCGTCTGGAAGCAGCAGAATCCGCCGCATGTCACGCCGGTGAGAAACCTGTTTTTCGTGGGCCAGCAGAGCGAAAACGGCGGCGGTGTGCCTGCCGTGATTGGCGGTGCCCGCGACGCATACCGAAAGTGGACCACATGAGCCAGCCGTGCCTCGGGAGTGTGCCAAAAGGGGACGGTTTCTTTTGGCACTATGCCGTCCCGTTTTCGGCAGTTGGAATACTTCTGAAAAACCTTGAAACGATTCCCGCTAAAAAAGCGCTTATAAGGGTGAAGGCCTTACAAACAAGGCATCACCCTTTTCCCTTAAGAGTGATGCCGGAAACAAGTAACAGGAGGAATGATCCGTGGATGACGACAAAATCATAGATCTGTATTTGTCCAGGGATGAGTCCGCCATCCGGGAGACCGAGGCGAAGTACGGGGCCCGGCTTCGCCAGACGGCTTACCGCATCACAGAGGACCGCAGCACGGCGGAGGAATGCGAAAACGACGCCTACCTTGCGGCCTGGAACAGCATCCCGCCGTATGAGCCGCGGGGATATCTGGCCGAATATCTTCTCCGGCTTGTAAAGCACGCAGCGATCGATGTGTGCCGGCGAAATCAGCGTTTAAAGCGCAGGGCGGATTTCTGCGAGCTGACGAAGGAGATGGAGGAGTGTCTGCCGGGGAAAAGCAGCGCGGAAGAGGAGCTGGAGGCGCAGGAATTGAGTGGAATTATAACGGATTTCCTGCAGGACTATCCGGAGGAGCAGCAAAGCGTTTTTCTGCGGCGCTACTGGTTCTTTGATACCGTTCCCGAGATAAGCCGGCGCTTCGGCTTTTCGCAGGGCAAGGTCAAAAGCATCCTGTTCCGGATGCGGGACGCTCTGAAAAAGCGTTTGGAAAGAGAGGGCTACAAAGCATGAATGCGTATGATTTGCTGGACGCTGTCAACGGCGTCGATACCGATATGATTCAAGAAGCCGAAACGGCAGGACCAAAGAGCGGGGCGAGACGGAAAGCCTGGCGAAAGATCGCCGTGGCAGCAGCCTGTCTGACGCTGGCAGCCGTCGGAGGCATTCTGCGGGCTTCCGCGGGACGAAAAGAAACTTCTGTGCAGGAGCGGCTTCTGAGTGCATTGTCCTCTCTGAAACAGAGCGAGGGGAGCAGTACTTATGTGAAAGTGAGGCAAATTCCTCTGGGAAACCGGATCGCCACCTATGGAGGTCTTTCCGGACCGTATCATGACGATGCCTTTCCTGCTGTGCAGAATCAGTATACGGAAAAAATGCAGGCGTTTGTCGGTCCGGTGATTTATAAGCAGGAATCGGTGAAATGGCACGCCGTTACCGGTCTGGACGGATTCAAATATCTGATCCGCGAAGATGAGGACGGTATGCTCAGCCTTTGGGAGTTTATGTACTTCATTACGGTGGCAGAGGCGGAAACGGAGGGGAAACCCGAGGAATTCCGCCGTGAATGGGAACAAAAGATGCAGGCGGCCTATCCGGGAGCGGTTTTTTCTTACTATACGTATGAAGAAATGTTTCAAACAGTCTACGGCGTGAAAAGCTGGGAAGATATCGCCGGCATTACGGCCGCGCCTTCTCAGGCAAACAATTCGGATCTGGGGCGTGAAATTCAAAAGCAGGTCGGAACAAAAGTCTTTGACGATCCGGAAACGATCCGCGCCTTCTATGACTGCGTGACAGATGCCGTCTGCAGAGGCGACTCATCCTGGGCCACCTATTTCCGTTCCACGGATCCCGTTCGTTTTACCTACAGCTTTTCGACGGATGCAACGGATAAACTGGCCAGTGGAGAATCTATCTGGGGAGAGCGATGGCTAACCATCACTTTGAAAAACGGCACCACGATAGACTGCTTGAAATACAATTCGCTGGCCGGCGTTTTTTATGAGAACGGAGCTGTTTTTTCGGAGCTGCTTTCCGATGAGCAGGTGGCTGTTCTGAACGGCATTTTCGGGATCCGCTGACAGCTGTTCTATGGCGTTGCGCTGAACTGCCGGAGACATTTTTTCAATCCAAACAGAAAGGGACCTCCTTTTCGCCCCGTTTGCCTTGCCAGACGGGGCGGCTTTTCGTATAATAACAGCAGAATCCTAAGGAGCGGCCGGCCGCTCCCGCATTCGGGAGGTTTTTATGAACGAAGTGATACAGGCGCTGAAAGAACGCCGGAGCATCCGGCATTTTAAAGCGGAGATGCCGCCGAAGGAAATCATAGAACAGATCGTGGAGGCGGGGCTTTATGCCCCGAGCAGCAAGGGACGCCAGCCGACAAAGATCCTGGTGGTAACGGATCCGAAGCTGCGCGCCAGGCTGGCTGAGATCAACAGGCGGGTCAAACCGCTGCCGGAAGGAAAGGATCCCTTCTGCGGCGCGCCGCTGGTGCTGGTCGTGCTGGCCGATAAAAACGTCCCGACGTATCTGTACGATGGGAGCCTCACTATGGGAAATCTCC
>JAFZRH010000037.1 GCA_017619975.1 Lachnospiraceae bacterium
AACACAGGGAAGGGCCCGGCCATTCGGCCGGGCCCTTCCCTGTGCGCTTGCCGCTTATTTTTTCTTCTTTTCTTTCCTTTTCGCGAAGGCGATAAAGTTCAGGACGATGAACATCAGGGCCATGATGCCGATGGTCATCCAGGCCCGGCCCATGGAGCGCGGGGCGACGCCCATTAAGAGCAGCATCGGCGCGCCGAAGAGGATGGACCAGCCCTGCTGGTAGACCAGGTTGTTGGCGGCGGGGGTGTCGAAGCGCGGGTCGACCTCGCGCAGCAGGATGACGCCTGTGGAGGCGGTGCCGGTCAGCATGCCGTAGAGGCTTAAGAACGCTTCGTGGCGGTAGCCCGGATACACGCGCCGGCAGAAAACGTCCAGATACAGATAGGTCAGCACGGCGCCCACGAGGCAGATCGTAAGCAGCGGCACTACGAATTCCGCGTGCGTGAAGGCGGAGAGGTTGATGGCCGCGATGGAGGCAACCACCATCACGTCGAACATGAAGCCCGCGATGCGGTTCTGCATGAAGGTATTGGTATAAGCCTGCTTAATGATCCCTTTTCGCTGCAGGGCGCGGAAGACGTTCTTGACCAGGATGCCGAAGAGGGTGGCAAAGAGGAAGTTGAAGCCCCAGATCAGCGGCTGCAGGGTGTTGGTGCCGAAATTGCCGAGCACGCCGGTCTCGATGATGGCGTTCACGCCGCGCATCACCAGATAGGCCAGCGTGTAGGTGCCGAAGACCAGTGCCAGCTGGACCGTGAATTTATCGATGGAATCCGCCATCGGGATCTCGTCCTTGCCGAAGAGCTGCTCGGGTGTGATGGCTTCCTCCACGTATTCCTCGGAGGAGCGTACGATGCCCTTGCGGCGCAGGCGGTTTAAGTAGATGATGCCGCCGACCGAGGAGGCGATGAAGCCCATGGCCGCGACGGTCAGACCGAAGCTGGTGCCGTCCACGAAGCCGTAAGTGTTCTCAAAATTGCGGCCCCAGTTATACGCCTGGCCGGGACCCTGGCCGTAGCCCATGGGCAGCAGCAGGCCGGAAGCGAAGAAGCTGTTCATGACATAAGAGAGCACGATCGTGATGAGGAGCGCCGCGACGCCCTGGATCAGGTAGGAGCTCACCACGCTTAAGGAGGTGCGGAAGGAATCGCCCTTATATTCCTGATTGTACTGGTCGAGATTGCGGAGGCTCATCGCGGCGAAGCCGAGGCCGAGGCCGTGATAGGTGAGCGTCTCAAGCAGGCTCCGGTCAAAGAGATGATGCCCGGTCAGCTTGTTGTAGAGGAAGCCGATAAACAGGATCAGAAAGCCGCCCAGCACGCTCGAGGGGATCATCAGCTTCCGGATGAAGGGGAAGGCCCGGCGCAGCATGGCGGCAGCCAGCATGGCGATGAGCAGGATGGTCAGGGTGGTGACGAAGGTCCAGATGCTTCCGTCCCAGAAATTGATACCGGTAGTCATGGGGAAAAACTCCTTGCTTAGTAGGTGTGACCGAAAGGACGGCCTTGCGGCGCGTCCGGAGGATTATGCGTCTTCTTTCTGCAGGCGCTGGTACAGCAGCTGGTACTTGCGGCCGCTGTAGCCCTGCTTTTTTTCAAGCTTTTTCATCTCGTAATAGCCGCCGTCCCGGGTGAGGAAGGAGACGGTGCCGCGCAGTCTTACGTCCAGGGAGACGATGTCCGAAACGGGGATGCTGAAATCTCCGAGCGACAGGGTCTGCGCGTCCATACGCAGCGGCCCGGCGGCCGCCTGTGTGCGGCTGTGCCCGTCGATCTTTAAGAGCTGCATGTCTCCGTCTTCGGCGGCGGGCAGCTTTTCGGCCGGCAGCTGCTTAAGGAAGGCTTTCTGCCAGGCGTCCCATTCCCGGATCGTATCCAGCTCGCTGCCTTCCGCCGTCAGCATGCCTCGCTCGTCGTAGCAGCCTTTCAGGCCGCAGGAGCAGGAAAAGCCGCTCCCGCTGCTGCGGATCGTATCGAAGCGGCGGCAGCGCGGGCAGACGAAGAGCACGTTTTCCAGCCCTTCGGCCAGGCGTTTGCCGGGGTAGCGGTTCTTCTGCGTGCGGATGGTCTCGTAGGCGTCTTCCCCGATCCCGTCGGCGATCAGGGCGTTGATCTCCTCCGGCTTCATCTTTTTTAAATCTTCCGGCGGGACGATATGCGTGATCTCCAGACTGACGGGGCCCTTCCGGCCGGTAAAGGCCCAGCGGGGCGCAGCGAAATAGCCGCCCCGGATGCGGCAGGTGACCAGGGGAACGCCGGCCGCGCGGACCATCTTGCCGGTGGCGGGGGCGAAGGAAGCGGTGCGGCCGTCCCAGCTGCAGTTGCCTTCTGCGAAGAGCGCCACGCTGCCGCCTTCCTTTACGCGGCGCAGGATCTCCATGACCGCGCCGGCGGCCTGACCGCCCTTCGGACGGGGGATCGGCGCGAAAAAGCTTTCCAGCAGACGGCTGACGCGGCCGAGAGAAAAAATATGCTCGGTCGCCACGAAGAACATCTGCCTCCTGGTCAGGCAGGTGATCGTCAGAAAATCATAATTGGTGACGTGGTTGCTGATCAGAAGAAAGGTTTCGGGAAGTGCCGGGAGGGCCGTCTTCTGAAGGCGGAATTTGGAGCGCAGGAACAGGCCTCCGAAGGGGCGGATGAATCCGGCGATTCGTCTGTAGAAGGAGAGGCTGTGCCGCATCTGTCAGAATAAGTCCTTTCTTTCCGACAATCAGGAAATATTATAGCACAATTCCGCGAAAAAAGAAGTCCGAAATGATCATTCCGTGCTTCTGGCCAGGGGAAGGCGGAAGGTAAATTCCGTGCCGCTGCCGGGGGTGGAAACGACGTCGATGGTCTCGCCGTGGGCGGTTATAATCTCTTTGGTGATGGAGAGCCCCAGCCCGGTCCCGCGCTTATCTTTGCCGCGGGAGGCATCTGCCTTGTAGAAACGAGTCCAGATCTTATTCAGGTCTTCCTTAGCGATGCCCTGTCCGAAATCCTTGACGGAGACGGCGGCCTTGTCGCCGAGCTCCTGCACGCGGATCCGGATCGTGCCGCCTTCGTAGGAAAACTTGATCGCGTTGTCGATCAGGTTGTGCAGCGCCTGACTGATGCGGCCGAAATCCGCCCGGACCGGGATCTGCGGGGCGCCGAAGATCAGATCGAAGCTGATGCCTTTCTTGCTGCAGACCCCTTCGAAGGTCTCGCAGACGGAGCGGATCGCGGCGACCATGTCAAAGCGGGAGAGCTCCAGACCCATTCTCGCTTCGTCCAGAGAGTTCAGGGAGAGCATGCTCTGCGTCAGGTTTGTCAGCCGCTCCGTTTCCCCGATGATGATATTCATGTATTTTTCCTGGTTTTCCGGCGGGATCACGCCGTCTACCATCGCTTCCAGATAGCCTTTGATGGAGGTCAGCGGCGAGCGGAAATCGTGCGCCACGTTGGCGATAAATTTCCGCTGGGCTTCGTCGTTTGTCTGCAGCTGTCCGGCCATATCGTTCAGGGAGCGGGCGAGGTACCCCAGCTCGTCTTCCGAACGCACGTGGATCCGGTGTTCCAGATTCCCTTCGGCATATTCCCGCGCGCCTTCGGTGATGGCTTTCACCGGTCGCACGACCCAGTGATGGATCAGTGCCAGGATCGAAAGGGAGAGAACAAAGATGCTGATATAGAGCAGAAAAGCCTGGCGCATGTAATCGTTGGCGCGGGCGTCGGCGACGGCGGTGCTCTGACACAGGACCAGATAGCCGTACTGACGGAATCCGGCGCCGATCGGGGCGAAGGCGCAGATCATCTCCCGGGTGAAGCTGTTGTAAAAATCTCCGATGCGGTAATTGACCCGGCTTTCCGCCGGGTTGAACGCGCTGACAACGCGGCCGCGCAGAAGACCGGCATTGTCGTAAACGACCAGGTTTTCTTCGTTCAGGATCACGATGCGAAGATCCGTCATGGCGCAGAAGCGGGACAGCTCGTTCAGATTGAGCTGTCTGGCGGAAGCGTAGTAATCACTCTGTTCTTCGGCGATATCGACTGCCTGCTGATACAGTTCCTCTGCCGCTGTGCGCCGGGCGGAGCCGCGGAAAAGCCGCTCGCCCCAGATCGCGATCAGAAGAAAGACGCAGAGGCCGAAAACCAGATAGGTGATCAGAAATTTGACGGAAAGACTTTTTCTCAAGTCTGCCTCCTGCAAAGGACCGCCCTATGGCAGTCGGGGAACACGTCAGGGAGTGCTTGTTTCGAATTTGTAGCCGACGCCCCAGACCGTGGAAAGCTGCCACATCGGATGGACCGGGAGCTTCTGCCGAAGGCGCTTGATGTAGACGTCTACGGTGCGGTAATCGCCGACGTAGTCGTAGCCCCAGATCCTGTCTAAAATCTGTTCGCGGGTGAAGACCTGATTGGGCGAGGAGGCCAGCAGGAAGAGAATCTCGGTCTCTTTGGCGCTCATCTCCAGCGGTTTTCCTTCAAACAGGACGGTGTAGTTGGTCAGACTGATGATAAGATCCGGGAAGCTGACTTCGCGGTCGGCGCCCTCTTTGGCACGTTCGGTCTGCTGGCTTCGCCGGAGGATCGCTTTGACCCGGGCGACCATTTCCTTGTTGTCGAAAGGCTTGATCATATAGTCGTCCGCGCCGAGCTCCAGGCCCAGGACCTTGTCAAAAACCTCGCCTTTGGCGGAAAGCATCATGATCGGCACGCTGCTTTCCTGCCGGATCTGGCGGCAGACCTGATAGCCGTCCTTGCCCGGCAGCATGATATCCAGCAGGATCAGATCGGGTTCGAAGCTCTTCCAGAGCTCAAGTGCCTCGTTGCCGTCGCCGGCGATCTTCGTTTCATAGCATTCGCGGATCAGATACAGACTGATCAGCTCGGCAATATTGGCGTCATCGTCAACGATGAGGATCTTTTGCTTCGACATGGCTGTTTCTCCTTATTTCTTTTTCAGCTCGGCAACGGTCACGCCGTAGCCGCCCTCATTAAAAGGCGCCTCACTGAAGGAGACGATATGTTTGTTCTTTCGCAGGAACGCGGTAACGGCGTTCTTTAACGCGCCCGTGCCGCGTCCGTGGATGATCCGGATCTTTTCCAGGTGCGCGAGATACGCGTCGTCGATATATTTGTCCAGGGACTGGATGGCTTCGTCCGTCCGCATGCCGATCAGATTGATCTCCGGGGAGATGGTGAGGCCTTTGGCAAAGCCGGATACCGAGGTCCGGGTCCGTTTGCCGTCCAGGGTCGCGGTCTCTTCCGGGATCAGCTCCACGTCAGAGGCGTCCACTTCGCTGCGGAGGATCCCCATTTGGACCGAAAGCTTTCCCTTTGCGTCCGGCAGGGAAGCGACGGTGCCCTTTAAGCCCATCGAGTGCACGTAGACCAGGTCGCCCAGCCGCAGCTTTTTCTCCGTGACCGTGACCCGGCGCGGTTCGTCGGGCAGGTCGGATTCGTTCATTTTTTCAAGCGCCAGACGCAGGCCCGTGCGGGCATCCTCCATCTCGCGGCTGACGGTCTCGCCTTTTTTGTGCATGTCGCGGATGGCCTTGTCGGCGGCGTCCTTGGCGCTCTGCAGGATGGTCCGCGCCTCTTCCTTCGCATCGTGCAGGAGGGCGGCCTTTTTGGCTTCCAGGTCTTTCTGCAGGCGTTTCGCGCCTTTCTGAAGATCCTCCGCTTCCTGCTGCAGGCGCCGGACCTCTGCCTTGGCCTGCTCCATTTCCCTGCGCTGGCGGTCCAGATCCGCGATCACGTCCTCAAAGGCTTCTTCGTTCGTATCGATGTAGCCGCCCGCCTCGGCGATGATCTCGTCCGCCAGACCCAGCTTGCGGGAGATCGCGAAGGCGTTGCTCTTGCCGGGAATGCCGATCAGCAGCCGGTAGGTGGGACGCAGAGTCTCCACGTCGAACTCGCAGGAGGCGTTTTCGACGCCTTCCGTGGAGAGCGCGTAGACCTTAAGTTCGCTGTAATGCGTGGTCGCCATGGTACGGATGCCGCGCGCGTGCAGGCGGCTTAAGATCGCCATGGCCAGGGCGGCGCCTTCGACCGGGTCGGTGCCGGCGCCCAGTTCATCCAGAAGGACCAGAGATTTTTCGTCGGCGGCCGCGATGATCTTCACGATATTCGTCATGTGCGACGAGAAGGTGGACAGGCTCTGTTCGATGCTCTGCTCGTCGCCGATGTCGGCATAGATCTCCTCGAAAATGCACAGGCGGGAATTCACGCCTGCCGGGATATGCAGGCCGCTCTGGCCCATCAGGCAGAGCAGGCCGGCGGTCTTTAGGGAGACGGTCTTGCCGCCGGTGTTCGGGCCGGTCACGATCAGCAGATCGTAGCCGCTGCCCAGCTTTAAGTCGATCGGCACCACCCTGGCGGGATCCAGCAGCGGGTGCCGCGCTTTTTTGAGATCGATGATCCGCGGCTGTTCGTCCGCAACGTCCTGCGAGTCCGGATACACCGGCTCGACGCCTTTGTAGGAGCGGGAGAGTCTCGCCCGGGCAAAGATGAAATCCAGCTCCGTGAGCAGACGGTAGTCCGCCAGCACTTCGCCGGAATGCTCCACCACGCGGGTGGAAAGCTCCGCCAGGATCTGCTCGATCTCCTTCTGCTCCTGGATCTCCAGCTCGCGCCATTCGTTGTTCAGCTTGACCACGGAGAGCGGTTCGATAAAGACCGCCTTGCCGCTGCCGGACTGGTCGTGCACGATGCCGGAGACCTGTCCCTTGTTTTCGGTTTTGACGGGCAGGCAGTAGCGGCCGTCCCGCATGGTGATGACCGCGTCCTGCAGATAGGCGCGGTTTTTGATCAGCAGGCTGTTTAATTCGGTATGGATCCGGTCGGAAATGGTCCTCAGCTGCCGCCTTACCTTGGCCAGGCCGGGGGAAGCGTTGTCCGCGATCTCTTCTTCGCTTAAGATATCCGCTTCCAGCAGCTGCCGGAGCGGCGTGACGGGCGCGAGGCCGTTAAAGCGTTCGGAGAGCGAGTCCGGCTCGTCGCGGGATTCTTCCCGGCCGTAGATCTTGGCCTTGGAGGCCATAGCTAAAAGCTGCTGCACCCGCAGCAGTTCGATGATGCTTAAGGAAGAGCCGGATTCGGCCCTTTTCACGGAGGCGCGGATGTCGTGGATGCCGGTAAAGCCCGGCGCGCCGTGGGCGATCAGGCGGGCTTCCGCGTCGCTGGTTTCCTTCTGCGCTTTTACGATCGCTTCCGCTTCCGTCATGGGGCGAAGCTCGCGGCAGCACTTTTTCGCGCCGTCGGAAACGGCCAGCGCCTCGAGCTGCGTCAGGATCTTATCATATTCCAGGGTTTTTAAGACTTTTTCATTCATGGTTTTCTACAGATCGATTCTTTCGAACGGGATCCCGGCGGCCTCCATCAGCTCGCCCTCCCGGTTCTGGCAGGTAAAGAGGAAGACCTGCCCTTTATAATTTTCATGCAGCCATTTGAGAAGCGCTTCCAGCCGTTCCTTATCATAGTAGACAAAGGCGTCGTCAAAGAAGAGCGGCATGGGCTCGTCCGGCCAGAGCAGCCGGATGATGGCCAGGCGGAAGGCAAAATACAGCTGCTGCATGGTGCCGCCCGAAAGAGCCGCGGGCGCGACCAGCTTATGGTCCTGAACCGCGCAGATCTCGAGCTTGTCGCTGATGCGCACGCCCTCGTAGCGGCCGCCCGTGATCTCGCTGAAGATCTTCGAAGCTTCTTCCGTTAACGGCGCGCCGAAATCGCTGTAGACGCCGGTGGACAGCTGAGTCAGGGTTGTCCGCGCCAGATCCAGCGCGGCCAGTTCTTCCTTCAGACGTTCGTTTTCCCGCAGAACGGGTTCCAGCTGCTCCCGCCGGTCCAGCGCCGTCCGGACGCGGGTCTCCCACTGCTCGCGGCGCACGCGGGCCGACAGCTCGCTTTCCATCCGCCGGGTCAGATGCTCCCGCTTAGCCAGCGCTTCCACCAGAGGCTCCGTTCCGGTGCGGATGTTTTCTTCCTGCTCATCGATATCGGTAAAGAGCTGACGGATGCGCTCCAGATAGTCTTTCAGTTCCCGGGCCTCTGCCAGATCGCCCCGGGCTTCATGCTCCGGAACATATTTGGCCAGCAGCCGGGTCAGCAGTTCGGTGTTGTGTTTCTGCGCGTCCAGGGCATCCTGCCGGCGCGAATAGCGGGCGGAGACCAGCATGGACAGAAACAGAATGACGCCGCCGGCCGCCGCGCCGAAATAGTGGCGCAGCTGCAGGCCGTTCAGGATCAGCCAGAAGCCCAGCAGCATGACGGGCAGCATCAGATAGGAGAGCGCCTTGACAAGCCCGGGGGCCGCCATTTTCGGCGCGTAGCTTTCTTCAAAGACCTCGAGCTGTTTGACCAGCACGTCTGCTTTTTCGCAGTCTTCTTCCAGTTCCTGCCGGTCTTCGATCTGAAGCTCGTTCAGGATCTTTTTGCGGCGGCTGATCTCCCGGATGTGCCGGTCCCGTTCCGCCGTGAGCCCGCGGGCGATCTCATCCTGCTTCTCCAGCGCGATCTTCGCGTCGCTCCAGCCGTCCGGCAGCGTGCTGAAACCGGCGCGCTCCAGCTCTCTTAAGTCGCGCTCCAGCGCGGCAGCCTCCTGACCGGCTTCCTCCCGCAGGTTTTTCTGGACTTCCCGGCGGCGGGCCTTCAGTTCGGCCAGCGCGGCCGCGACGTTCATGGATTCGTTGCCGCTGCCCTGCAGATTGATAATATGGCTGCGGAGCTCGTCGGCCATCCCGCTTTCCAGCCCCGATCCCGTCTGCTTAAAGGACAGAGTATTGTAGAACAGATAAGGCGTCAGAGAATCCGGGAGAGGCTGCTCGCTCTCTTTGATATCCCGGGTGCTCCCGTCCTTCGTTTCGCTGATATAGCTTTTGGGCGGCGTTTTGGCCAGATCCCGCACCACATGGATGCGGCGGCCGTCCCGCTCCCAGTCGAGCGCTCCGCCGTAGATCTCCGGTTCGGTCCACGGCAGGTTGGCTTTGTAGGTGTCCCGGGCAGCGGCCCGGCCCCGGCTCCTTTCCACGCCGAAGAGAAGCGCCGCGACGGCGGTGTGCAGCGTGGTCTTTCCGCTCTCGTTCGGGCCCTGGATCAGGGTGATCCCGTCCCGAAACGTCAGATCTTTCTCTTTCAGCTTGCCGAACTGGTAAATGGAACAGCGTCGGATCTTCATCGCAGCACCTCCTCGCCGGGCCGCTTGACGGTGGAAAGCAGCGCTTCGGCCGCGTACACCAGCGCTTTCTGCTTCAGAGCGGCTTCGGGATCGTCTTCCGAAGGCGTCAGAGCGGCCGTCAGCCGTGCCAGTATGTCGTGGGCGGGGCGGGCAGCCCAGTCTTCCCAGGGAAAGTCGGGCTGGCTCTCATCGATGACCTCGCTCACAAAGCCCAGACGGGACAGCGCGTCCCGGTCAAAATCCGCATCCGGATCCCGCCGTCCGCTTAAGAAAAGCCGGCAGACCTCGCTGCCGTCGGGCTTCAGCCGCTTCTTCAGCAGGGACTCCAGCGCCGCGAAGCGGGTGTCCGGCGTCAGATTGATCTTCAGATCCGTATATTCGAAATTGGAAAAATTCCGCCAGCTTAAGGAAAACGCGCCGTTGGTGAGACTGCCCTCATAGAAGCCGTGCGGGCCGGTCTCAGTCTTGTCCAGCGGCTCGGGGGAGCCGGGCATGGCGGCGCGGCCGTCAGCCGAAATGGAAGGCTTGTGGATATGTCCCAGCGCGATATAATCCCAGCCCAGTTCCTGCAGGGCGCCCAGCTTAAAGGGCAGATGCTCCGCGTCGCCGCCATGCAGCATCAGGATATGCCGCTTATCATCCTTCGGACAGACGAGATCCTTCGTCAGGTCCTGCCGCAGCTGTTCGCTGTAGTAGCTGAAGCCGGTCACCTCCAGATTCCACTGCGGAAAACGGACTGTTTCCGGATCCGGAGAGCTGATGAAAAATACATTTTCCGGGAAGACGTGCTCGGCCATGGCGCAGCCGGGGCGCAGAAAATCGTGATTGCCCGCGATCAGCACCACCTTGGTCAGCGTCAGCTGCGAGAAGAGATAATCGGTCTCTTTCAGTTCCGCTTCCGTGGGCGGCCGGTGAAACAGATCGCCCGCGATCAGCAGCAGATCGACGCTTTCCTGATTGCAGAGTTCGACCAGACGCGGCAGGGACTGGCGGACCGCGTCAGCCCGGGCAGGCCCCCAGGGCTTGTCTTTGTCGGGCGCGGCGCCAAGATGCAGATCGGCTGTATGGATAAAACGCATAGCTCACCTCGAACTTTCTTAAATAAAAAGTATAACGCTTTTTGAAAGTTTCGTAAAGAGAAAAAGCGAAAAGCGGCGCGGCAAAGCGAAAAAGCGGCGCCGCCGGCCGGGCGCATAACAAATGTTTTTGGCAAAGAATCGGGAAATGACTTGTCTGCTCTGCCGGTTTATTTTATAATTATTGCAAAGAAAACGGAAAAGGGGAGATCGAAATGCAGCTTTATCATGATGTTCCTGCCTCGAAAGGTGTCGAAAATGCCGTGAAGCGCGCCAAACGGCTGGCGCAGTTTCAATACATGCCCATTCTGCCGCTGCCGATCGTCGAGAAGCTCCGCGGAGCCAGCGGCTTAAGGGCTGACTCGGTCAACGTGGAATCGCACAGTCCGGCCTGGCTGCCCATCAGGGGTCTGCTGTATTCCTCCGTACGCCGCTATGAGACCTATGTCGGCTACAATATCTCGCCGGAGACTTTCATGAGCGCCTTAAGCAATCCGAACAGCGTCATGTACAAGCAGCCGATCAAGGGGACCGGCCAGAACGTACACAACCATTACGGCACCGTCTGCTCCTGTTACGTCAGCTACTGCCTGAACCTTCATTACCGCACCAACTGCGCGCGCTGGCCTTCCCTTCCCGGCATCCATGCCGTGGATACGAGCA
Source organism: Lachnospiraceae bacterium (assembly GCA_017619975.1). Taxonomy (GTDB): domain Bacteria; phylum Bacillota; class Clostridia; order Lachnospirales; family Lachnospiraceae; genus UBA6987. Next base: position 10,881 of record JAFZRH010000037.1, read on the forward strand.
GGCTGGAAAACGTCCGGCTGGCTGACATCGTCCTCAATCCCAAGCAGCATATCGCCATTGTGACGGACATCGAGCGGGACGCGGAGGGAAAAGTGCATTTCATCACCGTTTCCGAAAGCACGCTGCCCCTCATCCGCACGACGCGCTTCACGCCGGAACAGTTCACGAATTACTGGCTGGCGAACGACTATATCGTTTACCGCTACGACGGCGTGAAGGACGTGCCGTATGAGCCGGATCCCTTCGCTCCCGTCGAGGGCGATCCGGAACTGCCGGCGCCGTTCATCAACCGCTCCCTGATGACGGACTTCGGCAACAAAGCCAATTACCGGAAGGGCGAGCAGCCGGTGGAGCTGACCGTGTTTGAAAAAGACTGCCAGGCGGTGGAAGTGACGGATCCGGACGGCATAAAGACGCTCTGGCCGGTCGAAAACGGCTTCGTCAGACTGGATCCGGAGAAGATCGGCGTTTATGAAGCGGCCTGCGTGAACGGAAGCGAACGCAGCGCGGCCGTCAGCTGGCGCGTGACGGATCTGATCATCCGGCCGGAAAAAGAAGAGTATGCCCCGGGTGAAGCGGTGACGCTGAAGATCGAAAACCCGGCCGGCGATCCGATCGTGGCCTGGCAGTACAACCGTCTGGATGAATGGGGCAACGGCGGAGGCTGGCTGGATCTGAAGGGAGAGACGGAAGTGACGATCCCGGGTCCGGGCCGTCCGGAAACGTCCGTCCTGTACCTGATCGCGAAGAACGCCTACGGCTGCTATACTTCTCAGAGAGTGACTCTTAAGATCAAAGAGCAGAGCTGAAAAGGAAAGGAGACCTCATGCTGTTATATCCCGATAAGCCCTCCTGCCAGGGCGTAGAAAACGTCCTTCGCAGAGCCGACCGTCTGGCGCAGCTTCGCTACACGCCGATCCGTCCGCTGCCCATCTCGGTTGCCGTCCGGCATCCCGACAAAAGCGCTTCCTATATTGAAGCCCTGTGTTCCGCGTATATGCCGGTCAAAGGCGTTCTGTATTCCTCGGTGCGCCGTCTCGAGACCTACGTCGGCTTTAACGTCACGCCGGAGACTTTCCTGAGCGCGCTGTCGAACCCCGACAGCGTGGCCTACAACGATACGATCACCGGGACCGGGCAGAACGTGCACAATCATTACGGGATCGTCTGCTCCTGCTTTGTCAGCTACGCGGTCGATCTGCCCTACCGCACCAAGTGCTCCCGCTGGCCGTCCATTCCCGGGATCCACGAGGTGGACAGCACCCGGCTGGAGAACCTTCAGCTGGCGGATATTGTTCTGAACGTCAAGACCCATATCGCGCTGATCACCGGCATCGAGCGGGACGTGGAAGGCAAGGTCCACTATATCACCGTCTCCGAGAGCACCATGCCTTACGTCCGCGTGACCCGCTTTTCGGCGGAGGAGTTCCGCGGCTACTGGCTGAATAACGGCTATGTCATCTACCGTTATGACGGGGTCAGGGATGCGACCTATACGCCGGATCCCTTTGCACCGGCAAAGGGCGATCCGGAACTGCCCGCGCCGTTCATCAATCCGTCCCTCATGCCGAATTTCGGCAACAAGGCCAATTACAGACTGGGGCTCGATCCGGTGAAGCTGAGCGTTTTCGAGGAGGGCTGCGAAAGCGTGGAGATCACGGCGCCGGACGGCGGAAAGATCCGGATCCCGGTCACGGACGGCAAAGCGGTCTTTGAGCCGGAGGCGATCGGCTTCTACAGCGCCTGCTGCGTGCGGGCGGACGGAAACAGCGAGCCGGTTTTCTGGTGCGTGACGGATCTTCGCATTGCGCCGGAGAAGGAAAGCTATACCCAGGGAGAAGCCGTGACGATGCAGGTCTTTAATCCGGCCGGGGATCCGCTGGCAGCCTGGCAGTTCAACCGCCGGGACACTGACAGAGGGAACGGAGACGGCTGGCTGAACCATGAAACAGCCGGTCCGATCACCGTGCCCGGTCCGCTTGCGGCTGCGGACGTGGAACTGTATCTGATCGCGAAGAACGCCTACGGCTTCTACGCGTCCCGCCGGGTGCCGCTGAAGATCCTGCCTGCGGAAGAGTAAGGCGGTGCGTCCCGAGTCATGCTGATCGTACTGGAACAGGTCCTGATACTGGTTATTTCGGCGGCTGTAGGCTATACCCTGTGCAAGACGGGGAAGGTCGACAGCCGCCATGCCAGAACGCTGTCCGCGCTGCACGTGTATGTATTTCTGCCGTGCACGCTGTTCCGTACGTACTCAACGCAGTTTACGGTCCCGTATATCCGGGAAAAGTACGCGCTGCTGCTGACGTCGCTGGTCCTGACGGTCCTGCTGCTGCCGCTGAGCGCGCTCCTGGCCCGGGCGCTGACAAAAAAAGAGTATCTGCGCGTGATCTACCGGTATTCGCTGATGGTCTCCAATTACGGCGGCTTCGGATATCCGCTGATCGGCGGGCTTTACGGAGAGCAGATGCTGCAGAACGCGATGCTGTATGCGCTGCCGGTCTCCCTGTATACGAATACGGCGGGCTATGCCGCGCTGACGAAAACCAGACTTTCCCTGAAACGGCTGATCAATCCGATGACGACGGCGATCCTGCTCGGCGCCGCCGTCGGTCTGAGCGGCCTCCGGCTGCCGGGCCTCGTGACCGATCTTGTCAGCAAGTTCGCGGCCTGCATGGCCCCGGTGGGGATGCTGACCGTCGGTATGGTGATCTCGGACTTTGATATCGGCTCGCTGCTGCGCGTGAAGATGAACTATGCCGTGGCGGCGCTGCGGCTGCTGGTGCTGCCCTTCGCGATCGCGGGAACGCTGAAACTGCTGGGCTTTGAGACCTGCGTCGTTCCGGCGCTGATGATGTACGCCATGCCCTGCGGCATGAATACGGTGATTTTCCCCCGGCTTGTCGGAGAAGACTGTGAGACAGGCGCCTCGCTGACGATGATCTCCAGCCTTCTGGCCTGCCTGACGATCCCGCTCTGTTTCGCGGTTTTGGGGTGAAAAATAACGGTTTTTCACCCCAAAAAAGCCCTGCATAACACGAATGTTATGCAGGACCATGTTTATTCTATTTGCTTTTCCTCTGCAATAATGCTATAAACTTAATAAATGAAGGTTTTACGTCTGCAAATCTTTATCCGGTGATAAAACAGGGCTTCTCGGTCATGACCGGAGATTATTTGCGGTATTGTTTATTCCGAAAACCTGTTGGGAACGTAACAGCACGAGTGAATGCTGTAAGCAATAAAGAAAGGAAGGAACATTATGAAAAACGTGAAAAGAGTGCTTGCTTTAGTACTCGCCCTTGTTCTGTGCTTTGGCCTGCTGGCAGGCTGCGGCGGCGACAATAAGGAAACCACCCCGGCGGCCACGCAGCAGGGCGGAAACACGGATCCTACCCAAGCGCCGCATGAGGTCAGAAGCGACCTGAACATCGCCCTTACGGATGCTCCCGTCACGAACGACCCTCACGGCAACTCGAAGGATATGACCCAGCAGCTGTCCCACTGGATCAACGACGGTCTGATCCTTGTGGAAGGCGACGGCACGATCAAACCCGGCGTCGCGAACTACAAGATGAGCGATGACGGCCTGACCTACACCTTCACGATCCGTGACGGTGTCAAGTTCCACAACGGCGATCCGGTCACCCCGGAAGACGTGGTATGGTCTATCGAGCGCTGCACGGATATGGCGTACTACAAGAACTACACCGCCAGCTTCACGGACGTCAAGAAGACCGGCGACAAGGAAGTCACCATTACCTTAAAGAGCCCGGATAACGCCCTGCTTTACAACCTGTACCGCATCAAGATCCTGTCCCAGAAGCGCGTGTATGAGATCGAAGGCATCACCGCCGTTCCGAAGATCGAAGATTTCGCGGACAAGACCGATTCCGAAGGCAAGACCATTACCGCAAAGGATCAGTGGAAAGAAGCCTACTACGTAAAGAAACCGAAGACCTTCGGCAACGTAGCGGAAGATGCCGGCTGCGGCCCGTTCGTCATCAAGTCCTACGACAAGGACCGTCTGATCGAGCTCGAAAAGTTCGCAGATTACTATGATATTGCGAACACCGGCAACATCAAGACTGTCAAGATCAACATCATCACCGAGAACTCCACCCGTTACAACGCCCTGCTGAACGGTCAGCTCGACCTGGTCCAGGTGCCTTCGGCCAACTGGGAAGAGATCGTTAACAACGGCAAGTTCAATACCCTGGCTCAGGAATCCGCCACCATCTGCACGATGATCGTGAACCACTACCGCGAAGGCAGCCCGCTGGGCAACAAGCTTGTCCGTCAGGCTATCCGCTATGCCTTAAACCGCGAAGCCATCATCAAGAGCGCTGCGAAGGGCATGGGCGTCGTTGCCTACACCCTGTACAACCCGAAATACATCATCGGTTCCTCCAATGTAAACGAGGGCACCTATGAGTTCAATCAGCAGAAGGCGAAGGAACTGCTGGCGCAGGCCGGCTATCCGGACGGCTTCACCCTGGAACAGAAATTCCTGGTCCCGAAGACCGGTGACTCCGTGGCTGTGGCACAGGTCATTCAGCAGATGCTGAAAGCGGTCGGCATCATCGTCGAGATCGACCAGAAGGACTCCTCCACCGCTTCCACCGAATCCAAGAACGGTACGCAGGATCTGTATCTGACCAACTCCAACTACGTCTTCCATATGAGCGACGGTTCCCGCGCCATGCACTCCCGCACCATCAAGACGCAGGTCGCCAAGTATGCCTGGCTGCCGAACAACGAAGGCGCCAAGCTCGATGAGCTGTATGACAGCGCGCAGGCCGCCACGACCGATGCGGAACGCGACAGACTCTATGCCGAACTGAATGAATGGCTGAACGATCAGAGCATCAACATCCCGATCTACTATCACGTGAAGGGCTTTGCCTGGGACAAGAATCTGGATGCCGATCTGACCAACCCGTACTACCTGTACATTCAGTACTGGAACTGGAAATAAGGAGAGTCAGGCCGGCTGAGCCGGTAGCCATCCGTTTCCTTCTGTGAGAATCAGAGGGCCCTCTCCGCGGGGAGGCAAACCTCGGGGAGGGGGCTCTCTCTATTTCAAAGTGAAAGGGGCATGACCCTATGTGGCGATATGTTGTAAAACGACTGCTCTTGCTGATCCCCGTTATTCTCGGGGCGATCCTGATCATCTCGTTCGTCTTAAGTCTCAGCAAGGGCTCTCCGGCCGAGATCATTCTCGGACCCGGCTTCCAGCAGGAAGAATATGACGAATATAACAGGGAACTGGGATTCAGCGATCCTTTCTTTGTCCGGTATTTCCGCTATGTGGGCAATCTGGTCAAGGGAGATTTCGGGACTTCCTACTATAACAAGACGAGCGTCTGGTCCGAGCTGAAGGCCCGTATCCCGATTTCTTTGCGAACGACGTTCATGGCGCTGGCCCTGGCGGCGCTCGTGGGCGTACCCTTAGGCGTGCTGACGGCCGTCAAACAGTATTCCATGTTTGATACGATCCCGACGGCCATGGCCATGATCTTCGCGGCGACGCCAGTTTTCTGGCTGGGCATGCTGTTGATGTTCTTCTTCGCGGTGAAACTGGGATGGTTCTCCGTTCTGCCGGTCGGCAAGTTTAAAGACCTGATCCTGCCGACGCTGTCGCTGGGACTTCCCCATGCCGCCAGACAGATGCGCTTTACCCGATCCAGCATGCTGGAGGCGATCCGTGAGGACTATATCCGCACCGCCCGCGCGAAGGGCTGCAAGGAGCGCACCGTTATCTGGCATCATGCCGTAAAGAACGCGCTGCTCCCGGTCATTACCGTTATCGGCAACAGTTTCGGCGCGATGTTCGGCGGCACGGTCATTATTGAGAAGCTTTTCGTCGTCAACGGCATCGGCTCTCTGATGGTGAAGGGCATCGGCAACCGCGACGTGCCGATCGTAACGGGCTGCGTGGTCATTATCGCTCTCGTGTACAGTCTGGTCACCATGGTCGTCGATATCCTGTACGCGTATATCGATCCGCGGACCAAGGCGCGGTTTATCAAGTAGAAGGGGGTGGATGAAATGGCAGAAAATACGGCAAACGCCCCTGTGAAAAAGAAAAAGAGAAAAAACAGCAAGCTGGCCGATACCTGGCGCCTGTTCAAAAAGCGCAAGACTTCGGTCCTGGGGCTGATCATCTTTTCCATCATCCTCTTCATGGTGCTCTGCGCGCCGCTCTTTGTGGAAAAGAGCAAGGTGGAAGAGTCCGACTGGGAGTATTTAAACAGCCCGCCCGTCGCAGGGCATCCCTTCGGGACGGATGACCTGGGCCGCGACCTGTTTGCCCGCGTGCTCTACGGCGGCCGCAACTCCCTGGAGATCGGTCTGGTCTCCATGGTCTGCGCGTTGTTCATGGGTGTCGTCATCGGCTCGCTCTGCGGCTATTTCGGCGGGGTGCTGGACCAAATCGTGATGCGTGTGCTGGACGTCCTCAAATCCATACCGACAACAGTGCTGGCGCTGGCCATCGTGGCGGCGCTGGGCGGCAGCAAGACCAACCTGATCCTGGCGATCATGATCTCGCAGACGCCGGCGCAGGTCCGTCTGGTCCGCTCGGCCGTTATCGGCATCGCCGGCCGCGAGTACTTCGAAGCAGCCCGTGCCTGCGGCACGTCCACCCCGCGCATTATCTTCAAGCATATCGTGCCGAACTGCATCGGCACGGTCATCATTCAGGCTTCCATGGCCATGGCGCAGATGATCCTGCAGGCGGCTTCCCTTTCCTTCATCGGTCTGGGCATCCAGCCGCCGGAACCCGAATGGGGCTCCATGCTTTCCGGCGCGCGCGAGTTCATGAGCTCCGCGCCCTGGCAGATGATCTTCCCCGGCCTGTTCATCATGCTTTCGGCCTATTCCTTCAATCTGATCGGCGACGGCCTGCGTGACGCGCTCGATCCGAAGCTGAGATCGTAAGGAAGGAGGAAAAGACAGTGAGCAAGAAAGACCTGTACAAGAATACGGACGGCGAGAAGTTTATCGAGACCGATAAGCTGCTGATCATCAAAAATCTCGAAGTCATCTATAAGACCGACAAGACGACGGTGCATGCCGTCAACGGCATCGACTTAGAGCTCGGCAAGGGCGAAACGATCGGCCTGGTCGGCGAGACCGGTGCCGGCAAGACCACCACGGCGCTGTCCATCCTGCGGCTGCTGCCGGAAGTCACGGCCCACACCCCGCATGGCGAGATCTATTTCAACGGTGAAAACCTGATCCAGGCGCCGGAAGAGCGCATGCGCGATATCCGCGGCGACAAGATCTCCATGATCTTCCAGGACCCCATGACGGCGTTAAACCCGGTATATACCGTGGGCGAGCAAATCTACGAAGCGCTGGAGCTGCACGCCCCGGAGCATAAAACGAAGGAAGAGCTGAACGCCCGCGTGGACGAGGTGCTGAAGATGGTCGGCATCACGCCCGAGCGCAAGAACGAGTATCCGCACCAGTTCTCCGGCGGCATGAAGCAGCGCGTGGTCATTGCGATGGCGCTGGCCTGCGAACCGGAGCTTCTGATCGCGGACGAGCCGACCACCGCCCTGGATGTGACTATTCAGGCGCAGGTGCTGATCATGATGCGCGAACTTCGCGACCGTCTCGGCACCGCCATGATCATGATTACGCACGACCTCGGCATTGTGGCGCAGACCTGCGACAAGGTCGCGGTCATGTACGCCGGCGAGATCATCGAGTCCGGCACGGCGGAGGATATCTACAACAGCGGCAAGCGGCATCCCTACACGGAAGGCCTGTTCGGCTCCATCCCGGACCTGACCGAGGACACCGACCGCTTAAAGCCGATCCCCGGCCTCATGCCCGACCCGACCAACCTGCCGAAAGGCTGCTACTTCAGCCCCCGCTGCCCTTATGCGACGGACAAATGCCGGAGCGAGCATCCGCCCGTGCACGTGGACGGCGATCATAAGATCGCCTGCTGGCTGTTTGCGGAAAAGGAGGAGTAAACGATGAGCGAAAATATCAATCCGACTGTTTCGGAAGCAACTCCTTTGATCGAGACCCGGCACCTGAAAAAATATTTCAAGGTCCGCAAAGGCCTCCTCCATGCGGTGGATGATATCAACATCAAGATCATGCCCGGCAAGACGATCGGCGTCGTCGGCGAATCCGGCTGCGGCAAGTCCACGCTGGGCCGGACCATCCTGCGGCTGATCGAGCCGACGGAAGGCGAAGTCCTCTACGACGGCGAGAACATCGTGCCCTACGGCAAGCATGAAATGAACAAGATGCGCCGCAATATGCAGCTGATCTTCCAGGATCCTTACTCCAGCTTAAACCCGCGTATGTCGGTCTCCGAACTGATCGCGGAGTACATGATTGTCAATAAGACCTGCAAGACCCGGGCGGAAGTCTGGGACCGCGTGGATGAGCTGATGGAAACGGTCGGTCTGGCGGAACGTTTCGCCGGCGCCTTCCCGCACGAGCTGGACGGCGGCCGCCGGCAGCGTATCGGCATCGCCCGGGCGCTGTCTCTCGATCCGAAGTTCATCGTCTGCGACGAGCCGGTCTCCGCGCTGGACGTGTCCATCCAGGCGCAGATCCTGAATCTGCTGATGGATCTGCAGGATCAGCGCGGCCTGACCTACATGTTCATCACGCACGACCTGTCTGTCGTGAAGCATATCTCCGACGAGATCATGGTCATGTACCTGGGGCAGTGCGTCGAGATCGCGCCGTCCAAGGAACTTTTCAAAAACCCGGTGCACCCCTACACCCAGGCGCTGCTCGCGGCGATCCCGATCCCGGACGTGTCCATGCGGCATAAGGAGATCGAGGTCATCAAGGGCGAGCTGACCAGCCCGATCAATCCGAAGCCGGGCTGCCGCTTCGCCTCGCGCTGCAAATACGCGACGCCGAAATGCACGGAAGGCGACCTGACCCTGAACGATCTGGGGAACGGCCACTTCAGCACCTGCGTGATGCATCAGCAGTAAAAACCAGCCTTTCCCTTTGGGGAAGGGGGAACGCCGGCAAAGCCGGCGGTGGATGAGGTAATAAAATTGGGGCGACTGGTCGGGATTTACCGGGAGTCGCCCCTTCCTTCAACAGGAGGAACTATTTCATGACCTACGAAGAAGTGAAAAGTAAATATCAGCAGAGCAACCTGGCCTTTTATCGGGACCCGGCGGACTACGCGCTGGAGCCTTTTCGAATCTTCGGTCCGCTGTACTATGTAGGTGATAAGCGCGTTTGCGAGCACCTGATCGATACCGGCGACGGCCTGGTGCTGATCGATTCGGGCTATCCGCATACGATCCACATGCTGGTCGATTCGATCTGGCGTCTGGGATTTGATCCGAAGGACATCCGGTATATCATACATACGCACGGCCACTACGATCATTACGGCGCTTCGAACGAATTCAAGAAGCTTTACGGCTGTCAGCTGGTTATCAGCCGGACGGATGCCGAACTGCTGCGAAGCAATCCGGCCGCTTCCTCGGATTCCTGGAGCAGCATCGTAACGCCTTTGGCCTACATCCCGCCGGCCTTTGACCGTCTGCTGGAGGACGAAGAAGATTTTGTCTGCGGCAATCTTACTATTCACTGCGTCGAGGTTCCGGGCCATACGCCCGGCGCGATGGCTTTCTTCTTCGATCTGACTGAAAAGGGTCGGACGCTCCGGGCCGGCTTATTTGGCGGCGCCGGGCTGGGATCCGTGCGAAAAAGCGTGCTGGAGCACCGCCATCAGCCGCTTTCCCTGCAGCAGGACATGCTGGATTCACTGGAAAAGGTGCGCGGTCAGAAGGTCGATATCCATCTGGGCAACCATCCGGCAAACAACCACACGCTGGAACGGCGCGCCCGTCAGCTGGCCGGAGACCCGAATGCCTGGATCGATCCGGCCGCCTGGGTCCGCTTCCTGGATGAAACCCGTGCAAAATTTGAGAAGATGTTCGCCGAAGAAGCGGCGGAAGAAACGTGAAACGCGGCGGATGCCGGAAGAAAGAAAGGCAGGTTTTCCCGCATGGATCTGTTGAACGAATGCAGAAAAGAACTGGCATACGCCGTCGCTGTCCGGCGGCAGCTCCACGAGCATCCGGAGCCCTCCTGCTATGAGCTGGAGACGGTTCGGTTTATTTTGTCGGAGCTGGAGAAAAGCGGCATAGAGACGGTGAATATCCCCGACGGCGGCGTGCTGGGCTTTATCCGCGGCGGCCTGCCCGGAAAAACGATCATGCTCCGCGCCGACTGCGACGCCCTTAAAGTGATGGAAGCACCGGACAACGGAAAGGGGCCGAAGGTCTGTGTCAGCAAATCGGAGGGCCTTGCGCACTGCTGCGGGCACGACATGCATACTGCCATGCTTCTTACTGCGGCAAAGGTACTGGCCAAAAACCGGGACAGCCTGAAGGGAACCGTCATTTTGATGTTTGAACGCGGAGAAGAGGGCGGCGGAAATGCGTACTACATTCATCGGTATCTGCAGGAACGCCGGCTGCCGATCGCGGCCTGTTTTTCCCAGCACAATGACCCGCTGCTGCCGGTCGGCAGGATCGCTGTCAGCGCCGGGCCGCGCTTCGCGGGGAGCTTTGTGTTCTATGTCAGGCTGATCGGGAAAGGCGGACACGGCTCGCGGCCGGACCGCTGCAACAACCCCATCGACTGTTTCCTGGCGGTCGCAAGCGAATATAAGGATCTGCGGATGCGCCTGGTCGCGCCGGACGTGATGTTTACTTCCTCCATCAATATGGTCAGGGCAGGCGCCGCGCACAATATTACGCCGGAAGAGCTGACGTTCAGCGGAACGGCCCGCACCTATGATTTTGAGGCGGGAATCCGCTTCCGGGAAAAGTTCAGGGAGATCATCGAAAAGACCTGTGAAATCTTTGACTGCCGCTGTGAGTTCCTGCTCTGGAAAGGGCCGACCATGCCCGTAATCAACCAGGAAGAGGCAGCCCGATTCGCACGGACCGCGGCGGAAAGCGCGGTCGGCGCGGAAAACGTTTCCGACAATATCCCCGATCTCTGCGGGGAGTCTTTCGGAATTACAACGGCATTCTATCCTTCGGCGATGGCTGCCGTCGGTTCGGGCAACGAGGCGGAAGGAAAGACCTTCCCGCTGCACTCCCCTCACTACGATCCCGACGAAGATGCGCTTCTGTACGGCAGCGCGTACTACGCGGCCTGCGCCTTCGGATTTTCCGAAGCGGAGTTTTCTCCCCGCTGCAAAGCGTTTGAGGGCGGGATCGATCAGCTCTATAAGCTGACGAACCGTCCGGTCCCGCAGCATCTGGATCCGTGAGCGGAAAAAGCCCGGATCTTGTTTCAGAAAGGAATCATTATGTCTACCAAAGAACTGGCCGGACGGCTGAAAAAATTCGGAGCATCCGCCACAGGCGCGATCCATAACAAAGTAAACGAGCTGCAGCAGGCAGGGCAGCAGATTCTCTCTCTCAATGTGGGAGAACCGGATTTCGATACGCCGGCAACGGCCAAAAATGCCGGGATCGAAGCCATTCAGACCGGTTTTACGAAATATACCAGTACAAATGGCACCGCCGAGCTGCGGGAAGCTATCGCGGAAAAACTGTGGAAGGATAACGGACTGCAGTACCGTGCCGATGAGATCTGTGTCTGCACAGGTGCGAAGCAGGCTATTTTCGGCGCCGTCATGGCCATCTGCGACGAGGGTGACGAGGTCCTGATCCCCATTCCTTCCTGGGTCAGTTATACCGCCATGGTCACGCTGGCCGGGGCGACGCCTGTTCCGGTGCTTTCCCATGCAGATTATTCTCTGGATCTTGCCGCGATCGAAACGGCGATCACCCCGCGGACCCGCGCGCTGATCCTCTGCACACCCAACAACCCTTCCGGCGCTGTATACAGTGAGGAGAGCCTGCGCGCCCTGGCCGAACTGGCCGTGAAATACGATTTCTTCCTCATCGCAGATGAGATCTATGAGAAGCTTATCTATGACGGCTGCCGGCATTTCAGCATCGCCTCCGTTTCCCGGGAAGTCCGGGAGCGGACCGTGACGGTCAACGGCTTTTCCAAGGCCTATGCCATGACAGGCTGGCGGCTCGGCTATGCGGCCGCCCGGAAAGATATCATCAAAGCGATGATTAAGCTGCAGGGACAGATCACGTCCTGCGCCAGTTCCGTTTCGCAGAAGGCCGCCGTCGGCGCCCTGCGCGGTTCCCAGGAAGAAATGAACCGCATGGTCGGGATTTTCCGGGAGCGCCGGGACTTTGTATGCAGCCGCCTGCGGCAGATCCCGCACGTATCCTTTGCCCAGCCGCACGGAGCGTTCTACGTTCTGGCCGATATCAGCCGGTATCTCGGGAAGCAGTATCAGGGAAAGACGATAATAACCTCCCTTGACATGGCAGAGTACCTGCTGGATACCGCACACGTTGCCGTCGTCCCCGGCAGCGCCTTCGGGGCAGAAGGCACGATCCGCCTGGCTTACGCCAATTCCATGGAAGTCCTTGCCGCCGCGCTTGACGCCATGGAAAGCGCTCTCGGCCGGCTTGAATAAACAGTCTTTTTAGTGGAAGAAAAAACTGCGCCCCGCCGATGAAGGCCGGGGCGCGTTTTGATAAAAGAAGACAAAACACAGCGATTCCGTTTGTTTTTGCGGTCGAGAGAAATCTTTTTTTGTTTCCAGCATAATATTTACGTTATTCAAACAAATGCAAGTGTTGTTTGATTCTTTAAGATACAGCCGATATAATATTATTGTTCTTAAGTGCGGGAAAGAGAAAACTTAATCTACGCAGGAAAAAGATGCGGATTCCGGCTTTCTGTACTTGACGGAGACGGAGAAAAATGAGTATAATCTGAACTATCAGAAACGACTGTGCGGAGACGGGTACTGCCGTCCCCTTCCTATAACTATTCGAAGAAAGGAGAAGGCGTAATGCTGAAATACTCAATCAAGCGCCTGCTGCTGCTGATTCCCGTTCTTCTCGGCGTGACGTTCATTATCTATGCGGCCATGAATCTTTCAGGGACCGACTACGTGGACAGTCTGATCACCGAGGATATGACGGAAGAACAGGTGGCGGCGCTGCGGGCTCATTACGGCCTGGACAAGCCGCTGATAGAGCGTTATTTCACCTATGTCGGAAAGATGTTCCAAGGCGATCTGGGGAAATCCTATAACAACGGTCTGGATGTCTGGGAATACTTCAAAAGCAGGATCGGTGCGACCCTGTATCTGGGGCTGATGGCAGGTGTGGTAACGACGGTGCTGGCCATACCGCTCGGCATCATTGCCGCGGTGAAAAACGGATCTTTGATAGACAACATCTGCAACGTTCTGGGCGTTATCGGCCTGGCCACACCGAACTTCTGGCTGGGCCTGCTTCTGATCGTTCTCTTCGCGGTGAAGCTGAAATGGCTTCCCGTCAGCGGCAACGAGCACTGGTACAGCGTCATCCTGCCGGCCTTTACCATCGGCACCGGTCACATGGCGATCCAGATGCGCACGACCCGCACCGCCATGCTGGACAATCTCCGGGCCGATTACCTCCGGACGGCGCGCGCCAAGGGCGTTTCCGAAAACAAGGTCGTGACCAAGCACGCACTTCGGAACGCGCTGATCCCGACCGTGCAGATCGCGCTCGCGCTCTTAAGTACGGCCGTCGGCGGCGCGGCCCTGACCGAATCCGTCTTCAACTGGCCCGGCGTCGGCAAGGTCATCGTGGACGCGGTGTCCAAGCGTGACATTCCGCTGGCCTGCGGCTTCCTGGTCCTTAAGTGTTCGATCCTCGGTGTTTTCCATGTGTTTACCGAGCTTTTGAACGTGGTCATCGACCCGCGCTTAAAGACGATGTACGTGCGAGACAGGAAAAAGAAAAAAGACGAAAATAAGGCGAAGGAGGTGAAGGCGGCATGAAGAGCGAAAAACGGGTCCTTCCTTCCCGGCAGTATTCCAAGCGGAGCCGACTGGGCGAATTCTGGCACCGCTACAGCCAGAACAAAGGCGCGGTCATCGCGCTGTTCGTGGTTCTTGCGATCGGTCTTCTGGCGGCCCTGGCGGACGTCATCTACGATTACGATACGCAGATCATCGGCTACGATCTGACCCAGAAGCTGATCAAACCCTGCGCGGAGCATCCCTTCGGGACCGACGATCTGGGCCGCGATATGCTGACCCGCGTGCTGTACGGCGCAAAATATTCCTTTATGATCGGCCTTAGCTGCGCGGCGCTCTGCTTCGTGGTCGGCATGCCGATCGGTGCGCTGGCCGGCTACTACGGCGGCACCTTCGACCTTCTGGTCATGCGTATCTTCGATATCATCGGTTCCATCCCTTCGCTGCTGATCGGCATCATGGTCGTGGCGGCCCTGGGCCATAAGACGGGGATCCTCATCGTCGCGATTGCGATCCCGGGCGTCGGATCGATCGCCAGCGCTTCGCGTATGGCGGTCATGACGATCCGCAGCTCCGAGTATATCGAATCGGCCCGTGCCATCGGCATGAAGACCTTCCCGCTCGTTATGAAGCACGTGGTGCCGAACGCCCTCAACCTGATCGTGGTCCGCGTGACCCTGCAGGTCGGCTCGGCCATCATCTCGGCTTCTTCCTTAAGTTACCTCGGCCTCGGCGTTCCGCTGCCGACACCGGAATGGGGCGCGCTCCTTTCCGGCGGACGCAAGCTGATCCGGACGCACAGCTATCTGACCCTCTTCCCCGGCCTTGCGATCATGATCACCGTGCTGGCCTTAAACCTCATGGGCGACGGTCTGCGCGACGCGCTGGATCCGAAGCTGAAGAAGTAAGGAGGCGGCTATGGCAAAACGTATTAAAAATATCGCCCGTGAAGTGCTGGAAGCGCCCGACCTTTCGCCGGAGGAACTCGGCGAGGACGTGATGCTGGACATCCGGAACCTGACCGTGCACTACGAAGTGGACGGCGATGTGGTGGAGGCAGTTTCCGACGTAACGCTCCAGGTGAAAAAGCAGAAGACCCTCGGTCTCGTAGGCGAGACCGGCGCCGGCAAGACGACGACCGCCCTGGCGGCCTTAAACCTGATCCCGGATCCGCCGGGCATCATCAAGCAGGGCAGCATTTACGTCTGCGGCGAAAACATCCTCAAGAAGAGACCTGCCGAGCTGGAAAAGATCCGCGGCCGGGATATCTCGATGATCTTCCAGGATCCGATGACGAGCCTGAACCCCGTGTTCACGGTCGGCGACCAGATCGCCGAAAGCATCCGCCTTCACGAAGGCTTAAACAAGACCGACGCCTATGAGCGGGCCATGCAGATGCTGGAGATCGTAGGCATTCCGCGGACCCGCGGCGCCGAATATCCGCACCAGTTCTCGGGCGGCATGAAGCAGCGCGTGATCATCGCGATCGCGCTGGCCTGCAACCCGCGCGTACTGATCGCGGACGAGCCGACCACGGCGCTGGACGTGACCATCCAGGCGCAGGTGCTGGACTTGATGCGTGACCTGCGCACAAAATATGACACCGCCATGATCATGATCACGCACGATCTGGGCATCGTGGCCGATATCTGCGACGACGTGGCCGTGATGTACGCGGGCCGCATCATCGAACAGGGCACGCTGGATGAAGTCTTCAACGAGACCCGTCATCCTTATACGGAAGGTCTGTTCAACTCGCTGCCGAACATTCACGACCGCCAGGCGAGATTAAAGCCCATTCCGGGCCTGATGCCCGACCCAGCGAACCTGCCGGAGGGCTGCGCGTTTGCGGACCGCTGCAAGTATGCGACGGATGCCTGCCGGGCCGCGCGTCCCGTACAGCGCTGGGTGAGTCCGACGCACATGGTGGCCTGCACGGCCTACGATGATCCGGACTTTATCATCGAAAGGAGCAGGAAGGCATGAGCGACGTCATTCTGGATGTAAAACACCTGAAGAAATATTTCAAAACGCCCCGCGGCATGCTGCATGCGGTCGATGACGTATCGTTCCAGATCGAACGGGGCAAGACGCTGGGCATCGTGGGCGAATCCGGCTGCGGCAAATCGACGACGGGCCGCGCGATCCTGCGGCTGATCGAACCGACCGCGGGCGAAGTGCTCTTCGACGGCGAAGACGTGGTCAAGATGTCCAAGCAGAGAATGCGGGAGAAACGCAAGGAGATGCAGATCATCTTCCAGGACCCCTTCTCTTCGCTGGATCCGAGACAGACGGTGCTGCAGGCCATTTCCGAGCCGATCCGGCTCAACAAGATCCTGACTGACCGCTACGATATCGAGGAACGCACGGTGGAACTGATGCGGACCGTCGGTCTGGCGGAGCGGCTGATCAACGCCTATCCGCATGAGCTGGACGGCGGCCGCCGCCAGAGGATCGGGATCGCGCGGGCGCTGGCGGTGAATCCGAAGTTCATCGTCTGCGATGAGCCGGTCTCGGCGCTGGACGTGTCGATCCAGGCGCAGATCCTGAACCTTCTGGAGGATCTGCAGGACCAGCTGGGCCTGACCTACATCTTCATCACGCACGACCTGGCGGTGGTGAATCATTTTGCGGACGATATCGCGGTCATGTATCTGGGCCAGGTGATCGAAAAAGCGCCGGCGGAAGAGCTGTTCACGAACCCGCTGCATCCCTATACCCAGGCGCTGCTCTCGGCGATCCCGGTGCCGGATACGCACAACCGTCCGGAACGGCTGGTCTTAAAAGGCGAGATCACGTCTCCGATCGAGCCGAAGGACGAGTGCCGCTTCGCAAAGCGCTGCCTGTACGCGAACGATTCCTGCCATGCGAAATGTCCGGAACTGGCGGAGGTCTTCCCGGGCCATTTCGTGGCCTGCTCGGAGTGGTGGAAGCGGCAGGTGCAGTAAGCCGGGCCGGAAAAAAGACATTCCTGTTGACAAAATGCGGGGAAAAACGGTACAATTAAAGCGATATCGGCAGACCCGTGAAAAAAACGGATGAAACGGAACGGAGGGTTCCGTTAAAAATCAATAGATCCAAAGGAGGAACAATATGAAGAAATTACTGTCTCTTGTACTGGCGCTGATCATGATCCTCGGCCTGACCGCCTGCGGCGAAAAGACCCCGGATCCGACGCAGCCTGCCGGAACCAATGCTTCCGGGCAGACCAACGCGCCCGTTGAGACCCAGGCGCCGGCGAAGACCTACGTGAAGGAACTGAAGGTCGGCGTAGCCGCTCCGGACCAGATGGATCCTCAGAAGCTGATGAACAACGCTTCCGATACGGTCTATAAGATGATCTACAACCAGCTGGTCGTCTGGAACTTTGCGGAACGCAAACTGGAACCGGAACTGGCAACGCGCTGGGAGATCAGCGAAGACGGCAAGGAATACACCTTCTATCTGCGCGATGACGTGACCTTCTCCAACGGCCAGAAGCTGGAAGCGGACGACGTGGTCTTCACCTTCAAGGAAAGAGCCAAAGCCGTGGAAGCCGAAGGCGGCTCCTATCAGCTCTCCGACCTGACCAAGATCCTGGAAGACGTCGTTGCCGTCGATGCGACGACCGTGAAGCTGATCTTAAAGCAGCCGAACGCCGACATCATCTACCGTCTGTATCTGCAGCCCTACTCCATCTTCAACCGCGAAGCCTGCGAGGCGGATGCCGAAAAAGGTCACTGGATCGGCACCAACGGCTGGAAGCTGGAGGAATTCATCCCTTCCGAAAAGTCCAGCTTTACGAAGTATGCGGACAGCTGGGTATGGAAAGTGAACGGCGCGACCGCGACCGAAAAAGTGACCTTCATCACCTATAAGGAAGAAGGCACCAAGGTCGCCGCGCTGGAGAACGAAGAGATCTGCGCGTCCAGCGGCATTACTACCATCAGCGCCTCCGTCCTTCCGGAGGATAAATTCGTGACCGAGACCTTCTCCACCGAAACGCTGAACTACTTCTTCTTCAACATGAAGCGCGGTATTGCCAAGGACGACGTCAATCTCCGCAAGGCCATCGCCTTCGCCATCAACCTGAACGACATCAATGCCGCCATCTATGACGGCAATGCCGAGAGAGCCGTTACCATGTGGGGCAAGAACCAGTTCGGTTACTTCGACGGCTTCGATGAGATCGTGGAATACAACACGGCCAAGGCTAAAGAGTACCTGGCGAAGTCCACCTATCCGACCGGCAACTTCACTCTCAAGCTGTGGGTCCACACCAAGTGGGAAGCTTCGGGCGTTCTGATGCAGAAGATGCTGCAGGACACCCTGGGCTGCAAGGTCGACGTGGAAGTGGTTGACACCTCCCGTCTGAACGGCACCGTCAAGAAGGTCATGGCCGATGAGGACGGTCCGGAAGATTACTACGACGCCTGCGTCTATAACATCTCCCTGAACCCGACCGGCAACCGCTTCGCGTTCACGGTCAACTTAAAGTCCACGACCAACCGTGCGTACTTCTTCGATCAGCAGATCAAAGATTGGTATGACACCGTTCTGGCCATGCCGAAGGATGAAGACCGTCTCGAGGTTTACAAGCAGATCCAGATCCGCATGAATGACCTGCTGCCGTACTTCCCCTGGTTCTATGAATCCGACAGCCATACACAGAACGTCCGTGTGAGCGGCATTCAGTGGAGCCCGGATACCAAGCACGACTACAGCCTGATCCAGATGACCAACGAATATTGATCTAAGTCACTCTGAAAGGCGCTGGGGGCCAGTGAAAATTTTTCACTGGCCTCTATTTCTGTAAAGGCGTAAAGAATGGAACGCTTTCGGGACAAATATTTTGGGAACAAGGCTTTTTACAGACGCATTGTTCTGATGATGCTTCCGATCATGATCCAGAATGCCATTACGAATTTTGTGGGCATGCTGGACAATATTATGGTGGGCCGTCTGGGAACGCTGGAGATGAGCGGTGTTTCCATTATCAATACGCTTGTCAGTGTCTACAACAGCTGTATATTCGGTGCTGTCTCCGGCGTCGGAATCTTTACGGTCGAATACTACGGAGAGGGTAATGAAGAAGGTGTCCGGAACAGTTTCCGCTTCAAGCTCCTCTTCGCGCTCACGCTTGTCGTGCTGGCGATAATCGTTTTTCTAACAGCCGGAGATTCTCTAATAGTTTTGTATCTGGAGGGGAAAGGAAATCCGGCCGATGCCGCTCAGATCCTGCAATTCGGAAAACAATACTTAAACATCTCGCTGATCGGACTGGTTCCGCACGCTCTTACGCAGGCTTATTCCAGCACGTTGAGGGAATGTAATAAAGTAATGCCGCCCATGGCAGCGGGATTGACAGCGATGGCGGTAAAGCTGGTCCTGAACTATCTTTTGATCTTCGGATCTCTGGGAATGCCTCGCCTCGGTGTTGCGGGCGCTGCCGTTTCCGTTGTGATATCCCGTTTTGTAGAGCTGGCTGTTGTGGCGGTCTGGGTCCGTCGAAACAGCAATGAAGTCCGTTCCATGACAGCGGTCTTCCGGTCTTTGCGGATCCCCCGGACGCTGCGGGCAGACATGATCCGAAAATCCATACCGCTGATGTTGAATGAAACGCTGTTTGCGGGAGGGCTGGCGTTTCTGGTGCAGTGCTATACGACCAGAGACCTGAACGTTGTTGCCGCGATAAGCATTTCCAATACATTTTATAATCTGCTGTCGGTAACGTTCCGGGCAACCGGAACAGCGATAGGAATCATGATCGGGCAGCTGCTTGGAATCAGGGCCTTTGAAAGGGCGAAGAAGGAGGCCTTGAAAATGATTGTTTTTGCTGTCATGATCGGTGCGGCGGTCGGGCTGGTTTATATCGGGATCGCCTTCGCAGCGCCGAAACTTTACAATATTACAGCGGAGGTTCAGTATATTGCCAGAAATCTGCTTCTGGTACAAGCCCTTTTCATGCCGGTCAATGCCGCATTGAACAGCGCGTATTATGTGGTGAGAGCAGGGGGTGATACGCTTCTTACCATGTTTCTGGACTGCGGTTTGCTGTTCCTGTTCCAGGCAGTGCCGGATTTCCTTTTGAGCAGGTTCACCGGGATCCGGATCATCCCCTTATATTTCTGTGTCCAATGCGGCCTGATTCTCAAGTTGGCTGTCAATTTGTACTTCGTCAGAAAGAATGGCTGGGTACATACGCTCGTGACAGAAAATTCAGAAGATTAATGACCAACGAATATTGTCAGATAAGTGCGGGAGCGCGCCGCAGACAGCTGCAGCGCGCTCCTTTTCGAGTGCAAAAGGGGACGGTTTCAGCTATGACAGAAGCCGGCGGCGGTCAGCGCATAGATCAGGGCGGCCTTCGTCAGATCCCCAACTGCGATGTGCTCTTCGTTGGAATGCGCGAACTTCCCGTCGCCGGGCCCGAAGATCAGGGTCGGGATGTGGCCGTAGGCGCTGAGGAGCCCCGCATCGGTCCAGGCCGGCATGAAGCTCATCACCGCTTCCTCTCCGCTCGCTTCCCGGAAGGCTTCCTGCAGCGTGGTTACCAGCGGATGATCCGGCGGGATCTCCATGGGCAGGTGCACGTAGCCCTCCTTCATGACGGATTCCCGGCAGACCGACATTTCGCATTTGAAAGTCGGATCCTTGGCAGCCAGTTCGTCCAGAAGGACCCGGAATTCGTCGAGCACCGTATCGTAATCCTCGTAGGGCAGGAAGCGCCGGTCCAGGGACAGGACGCATTCGCCGGCAACGGTGGAGGGCTGCGTGCCGCCGTGGATGACCGCGAAATTGATGGTGCTTTCCTTCAGGAGCGGATGCGTCCGCGCGTTGATCTTCGGGGTCAGTTTTTCTTCCACGAGATTGATGAAGTCCACTGCCTTGGCAATGGCGTTGATGCCCTGCCGCTGGAAGCCGCCGTGCACGGTCTTCCCGATAAAACGGAACTCAAGCCATTCCAGCCCCCGCTGGCAGGTCTGGATCTCCATGTTCGTCGCTTCCGCAATGATCGCGCCGTCCGCGGTGATGCCGCTTTCCAGCGTGTCGATGGTCCCGATGCTGTTGTGCTCTTCATCGATCACGGCGGTGAAGACGATTTTTCCCTGCTGCAGCGCGCCGGTCTCCTTGATTGCCAGCATGGCTTCCATGACGCAGGCCAGCATCCCCTTCGGGTCGTCCGTCCCGCGGCCGTAGAGCTGGCCGTCCACGATCTTCGGTTCGAAGGGATCCGGCATGTCGTTCGGCTCCACGGTGTCCATGTGCTCGTTGAAAAGGAGCGTCCGGCCGGGCTTTCCGCTGTCCAGGACAGCGATCGCGTTGCAGCGTCCGTCCGTCACTTCCTTCAGCTCGCAGGGAATGCCGGCCGCGTCAAAGAACGCTTTGATATAGTTTGCCACGCCGGTCTCCTGCGCGGGAATGCCGCTGTAGGACCGGATGCGGACCATGTCCGAAGTCAGTCTGACCAGGCGGTCTTCGCTGATCCGCTCCGCAAGGGCCTCTTTTAATGTCTTCATTTTACGCCTCCTTCAGGATTTAAAGCCTGTTTTTGCCGTTTCTTATCTTCTGTTTTTGCCGGAATCCTTTCCGCTTTCACGGGTACGTCATGCGATTGTTTTTTCGCTGAAATATATCCGTATTTTATCATGCAGCTTTCAAAAAGTGAAGATTCCGACAGAAAAAACGGGCACACGCCATACTTTTGACAGAATATCTCTCATGGGAAAACTGGAAAAACACGGGGAAACGTGCTAATATGAAAACAAATGGCGGCAGCGGTATGTCTTTCCGGGCGCCGGCCGGCGGCAGGGCGAGGGAGATCCCATATTTCATGAACATCCGTCAGAAATATTTCGCAGATAAGGCTTTTTACCGGCGCATCCTTACGGTCATGCTGCCGATCATGGTCCAGAACGCCATCACGAATTTTGTGGGGCTTCTGGACAACATCATGGTCGGCCGCCTCGGCACGCTGGAGATGAGCGGCGTCGCGATCATCAATACGCTTGTGAGTATTTACAACGGCTGTATTTTCGGCGCTGTTTCCGGCGTCGGAATCTTTACGGTCGAATATCACGGCACGGGGAATGAAGAAGGCATCCGGAACAGCTTCCGCTTTAAGATCCTTTTTGTGGCTGCGCTGGCGGTCCTGACGGAGCTGGCGTTCCTCCTTGGCGGTGATTTCCTGATCGGTCTGTATCTGAAGGGAAAGGGCGATCCTGCCGATGCCGTGCAAATCCTTGGGTTCGGCAAAGAATATCTGCGGATCGTAATGATCGGACTGGTTCCCTATGCCTTTACGCAGTGCTTTACCAGCACCTTGAGGGAGTGCGGCAAGGCCGTGCCGCCCATGATCACGGGCCTGATCGCCATGGGCGTGAAGGTGATCCTGAATATCCTGCTGATCTTCGGCAATCTCGGCTTCCCGCGCCTCGGCGTTACGGGTGCGGCGATCGCCGTGGTGATCTCCCGTTTCGTGGAGCTGGCGGCGATCTCGCTGTGGACAAAGCGGCACCTTGGGGCGGTTCCTTTCCTGCGGGGCGTTTTCCGCTCGCTTCGGGTCCCGGGATCCCTGCAGTTCGAAATGATCCGGCGGGCCGCTCCTCTGATGGTGAACGAAACGCTGTGGACAGGCGGAGTGGCCTTTATGGCGCAATCCTATACGACGCGCGAACTGACGGCAGTCGCCGCCGTCAGTATTTCCAGTACGTTCTACAGCTTACTGTCGGTGACGTTCATCGCAGCCGGCATTGCGGTAGGGATCCTGATCGGGAGGCAGCTCGGGATCCGGGCTTTTGACAGAGCGAAGGAAGAGGCCCGGAAGATGATCGTTTTTACCGCGCTGATCGGCACGGCGGTCGCCTTCGTCTTTGTGGGGATCGCTTTTGCAGCGCCGAGCCTGTATAATGTTACGCCGGAGGTCCGCCGTATGGCCCGTGATATGCTTTTGATCACAGCGCTGTACATGCCGGCCAATTCCGCGCTGATCTGCTCGTATTATGTGGTACGCTCCGGGGGGAAAACGGTCCTGACCATGTTCCTTGACAGCGGTCTCATGTGGCTGTTTCAGTGTCTGCCGGCGTATCTCCTGAGCCGTTTTACGGGGATCCGGGTCATCCCGCTGTACTTCTGGGTGCAGTTCGGTCTGATCCTGAAGCTTGCGGTCAATTTGTATTTTGTCAGAAGAGGAGACTGGGTGCAGTCGCTGGTGGAAGAAAAATCCGGCGGATGATTCATGATGACTGATGGAAAAAAAACAGCTGACGCCGGCGGGATCGCGCGCTGCGCGGTAAAAGCGCTGATATATGAAGTCTCCGTGACGCCGAAGCCGGGTCTGGTGGACCGGGCGGACTGCGGCGCGCACGGGGACATGGATTTTTTCACTTTTCTGGACAGTGCGCTCGTGCTGACGCCGTACTTTGAGGAATGCGCGGCGGCGGGGATCCGGGCGGCGGAAAACGCGGTGCTTGCCGGCCTGCTGGCAAAGCTGCGGGAGCCGGGAAAAGAAGCGGAGCGAAAAATGCTCCTTGCGACCGGCGGCGTCAATACGCATAAAGGCGCTATCTTCCTTTTGGGACTGCTGACGGCTGCCGCAGGGTACTGCCTGGGGAGCCGGGAACAGAAAGATCCGGCCGCGGGATCCTGCCCGGGAGAGCCGGAAAAAGAATTGAAAGCAGAAGAGATCCTTCGCACCGCCGGATGCATTGCCGCCCCGGTGATGCAGGACTTTGCACAGGCAGCGGAGGCTTCCCTTCGGCCGGCGGCGCAGGACTTGGCCGCGGATCCGGATGCCGCTCCGGCGGAGACGGCGGGGCTTAAGCAGTACCGGGAAAACGGCTGCACCGGGATCCGGGGCGAAGCGGCGGGCGGCTTTCCTTCTCTGAAAAACGTCGCGCTGCCGCGCCTGATAAAGGAACGGCAGGCAGGCGCATCGATCAACGATGCCGGCGTGGCCGTGCTGCTGGATCTGATCCTTTCGGTCGAAGATACCACGCTTTTAAAGCGCTGCGGCAGCCGCAAAGCCCTGGAGGCGGAGCGGGAGCTGCTGCGGGAACTCTTGCAAAAAAAGACGCCCGTGGAGGCGGCCGGGGAGCTGAACGAGCGCTGGACCCAGAAAGGGTACAGCGCCGGGGGCTGCGCAGATCTTTTAGGCGCGGCATTTTTCCTGTTGTTTATTGAAAACATTTGATCATAGAACTCTTGCCCTCCCCCGGATGCGGGGGAGGATGCCCCGCAGGGGCAGGAGGGGGCGGCTCTTTCGGGCCATAGAAAAGAAAGGCATTTTATGTTTGAAGAAAGAGAGATCCGGTTTTTCGAAGCGAAAGCGCTTTTGCAGAAGTGCGGTCTGAATCCGGTGGATCGGGCGGATTACCGCGTCGGCATCTTCGACGAGGACGACGAGCTGGTCGCGACCGGTGCCCTGGTCGGGAATATGCTGCAGATGATCGCGGTGGATCCTTCCTGTCAGGGAGAGGACCTCTCGGTCCGGGTCGTGACGCATCTCGTGAATACGGCGGCGCGTCGCGGGATCTTCTGCCTGCATCTTTTCACGAAAAGCAGCAGCGTCCGCTTTTTTGAAGGAATCGGTTTTCAGACGGTCGCTCACGTGCCCGGAGAGGTCGCGCTTCTGGAATGGGGCACACCGGGGATCCGGGAGTACTGCCGGGAGCTGGCGAAGCGGAAAGATCCGGATGCATCCCGGGTCGGCGCGCTGGTCATGAATGCGAACCCTTTTACGGTCGGACACCGCTATCTGGTCGAAACCGCAGCAAAAGCCTGTGACAAGGTCTTTCTGCTGGCGGTGGAAGAGGATCTCTCGGAATTCCCTTTCTCCGTGCGGCTGGAATTGATCAAAGCGGGAACGGCGGATCTGCAAAATGTGACGGTGCTGCCCGGCGGCCGCTATGTGATCAGCTCGCTGACCTTCCCGGCCTATTTCAGCCGCGACGCAGCCAGAGCCCGCCTTCAGAGCAAGATCGACGCGGAGATCTTCGCGCGCCATATCGCACCGGCGCTCGGGATCACGGACCGCTTTATGGGGGAGGAGCCCTTTTCGCCGTCCACGGCGATCTATAACGAAGAAGTGAAGGCGAGACTGGAAAAGAGCGGGATCGCGGTCCATATCGTGCCGCGCATGGCAGTTTGCGAAGGAGAGAAAGCCGTCAGCGCTTCCGAAGTCCGGCGGCTGCTCGCGGAAGGAAAAACCGAAGAAGCGATCCGCCTGCTGCCGGAAACGACGGCGGCGTATATCCGTGCGCACGAAGAAGAGGTCCGGAAGTGGATGAAACGTTCATAACGAAAACAGAAAGCACTGCGCTTTCCGCCATGCTGACGGCCCGGGAGGCGCGCTGGCAAAAGCGGATGGAACTGTCGGAAAAGAGTCCTTCGCTGATCTCGGCCACGCTCTGCGTCCCGCTGCCGTACCGGACGGAACGGGAAGCAAAAACACTTCTGGAGTGCAGTATGACGGCCCTGACCGAAGCGCTGCGGCAGGCCGGCCTGAGACCCGGAGAGGCCGAATGGCTGGACGGAGCGGACGGGCCGGTCTGTTTTCTTCCCTGCGAAGAAGGGGCCGAAGCCGTCAAGCGCTTCTGTGTCGGGCAGGAGGAAACGCTGCCGCAGGGACGCCTGCTGGATCTGGACGTAACGGCGCGCGGCGGGACTCCCGTCGGACGGGCCGAGCTGGGCCTGCCGCCCCGGAAATGTTTCCTTTGCGGGCGGCCGGCCGCGGAGTGCGTATCGGCGGCGCGGCACGCGCCGGAAGAAGTGGCCGCTTTTGTGGAACGCCTCCTGTCCCGGGAACGGCCGGCTCCGGCAGCAGAAGAAAAAGAAAGATGAGCTGCCTAACGAAAGTGTTAGGCAGTTTATCATATTTTTTAGTTGATTTTTCGGAAAAACCTTCTTACTATATTAATATAAGAAATTATACGGCACAAAAGCTTAATACTGTTCTGCGATAAAGAGAAAAAACTTTATCGGGTGGAATCGTTTCGGAACGGTACCATAATATAAACATAAAACAAACGAACGGCAGCACCGCGCTGCCGGGATTCTGTGCGTAAAAAGCATAATAACGCCGGTACAGGCGAAAGCAGGAGGAACAGTCATGAAATCGTATCGAATCAGTCCGGAGGGTCTGGAAAAGCTCTGCGCGGCGGTCTTTGCCGCGGACGGCATGGATCCCGAAAACGCTCAGAAAGTCGCGGCCAGCCTGGTCGAAGCCGACTTAAGAGGCGTATCTTCCCACGGAACCGTGCGCTTAAAATCCTACGTGGAGCGTTCGCATAAAGAACACTGGACGCAGAACCCGCAGCTTTCCTTCACGCAGACGCTGCCGGCGGTAGCGCTTTTGGACGGCGACGCGGGCTTCGGCTCTCTGGTCGGCACCGCGGCCATGGAAAAAGCCATGGAGCTGGCGAAGATCTACGGCGTCGGCATCTGCGCGGTCAAAAACAGCTCGCATTTCGGCATGGCGGCGTACTATCCGCTGCTGGCGGCCCGTCAGGACATGCTCGGCTTTGCCTGCACCAACGGCATGCCGAACCTGGCGCCTTTCGGCGGCCGGGAAGGCATGCTGGGAACGAATCCCTTCAGCATCGCGCTGCCGGCTGAGGGAGAGGAGCCGCTGGTTTTGGACGTGGCCTGCAGCGTCACGGCCCGCGGAAACGTATCAAACTACAAGCGCGAAGGAAAAGAGCTGCCGGAAGGCTGGTGCATGGACGCGGACGGCAATCCGACCCGGGATCCGGCCAAAGCTTTGAAGGGCACCATGCTTCCCTTCGGCGGTCATAAAGGCTCCGGCCTGGCCGTCTTCGTGGACATGCTGAGCGGCATCTTGAGCGGCGCGGTCTACGGCATCCATCTGCGCGACGGACAGAAGGAAGGCCACGAGGGCGGCCCCGGCGTGGGTCACTTCTTCCTGGCGGCCGATCTGAAAGCGTTCGGGGATCCGGAGGAGATCAAAAAGCGGATCCGCACCGCGCTGGACGAGATCCGCGCCTCCAAGCCGGCGCCGGGCTTTACGAAGATCCTGATGCCGGGCGACCTGGAAGCCGGTAAATATCTGTACAATAAAGAACACGGCATCCTGATGGGAGAGGGCTCCTGGAAGGAGATCTGCGAAACCTGCGAACAGTTCGGACTGGATCTGGATCCGCAGCAGTTCGTTTGGGAAGAAACAGAGGAGGATTTCTTAAAGAAATGAAACTGGGATATATCGGATACGGAGAAGCCGCTTATGCGATGAGCTGCGGCATTGCGGAATTAAAGCTCCCGGACCTGGTGCAGATGGCCTGCTCCCGCACGTTTTCCTACAAGGGCAAGCCGGAAGAGGCCGGCGTGATCCGCTGCGCTTCCTATGAAGAAATGGCGTCGCTCTGCGATACGATCTTTGCCATGACGCCGAATACGGCTGCCGTGCCGACGGCGGCGGCGATGGCCCCCTTCTTAAAGCCGGGCCAGCTGTATGTGGATCTCTCCTCCGCCGCGCCGAAGCTGATGCAGGAGGCGGCCGAGATCATAGAGAAAAGCGGCGCGATGTTCGCCGACGGCGCCATGTTGGACGGTCTGCCCAAGTTCCGGAATAAAGTAAAGATCGTGGTCAGCGGCACCGGCGCGGATGAATTCCTCGCCCGCACAAAGGATTTCCTGCCGAATACGGAAAAGGTGGGCGAAAAGCCCGGCGAGGCCAGCGCCATCAAGATGCTGCGCTCGCTCTACACCAAGGCGCATCTGGCCATCGCTTTCGACATGATCGAGGGGGCGGCCGCCTACGGCGTGGAAGATTACGTCATGAACAGCCTGGCCGAGACCATGGACGGCAAGGATTTCATCAGCGGCATGAACGGCCGCATCAGCGGCGGCATCATTCATGCCACACGCCGGGCGGACGAGCTGGAAATGGCGGCCGGGATGCTCTCGGACGCCGGTCTGGATCCGTCTCTGACGCTGGCTGCCGCGGAAAAACTGCGGGATATCGGCCGGCTGGATTTAAAGAACAAAATAACGGGAGACCGCCCCAAGACCTGGAAAGGCGCCCTCGAATGGATCAAAAAGGTCCGCCCCTGAGGGCGGACCTTAGAAGAACCGGCTGCGTTTATTCTTCGGTCACGTGGAAATAGTCTTTGGCATATTCCAGGAAGGCCTCGCCTTCGGGCGAAAGCTTGCGGTCCTTGTCCCAGAAGATGCGGTGCGTCTGACGGAAGAAGGGGAACGCGATGGGGATGAAGCAAAGATCCGTATCCTCCCCGTGCGCGCTGACAACGGTGCTGAACGAGATCCCCTGGCCGTTTAAGACCATGCGCCGCCGCACCATGTAGGAATACTCGTAAACGTTCGTGGCCGGAATGCCTGCCATGGAAAGCAGCGTCCGGGCCATCTCGTTTAAGGACGTGTCGGCAACGTTTAAGAGGAAGGTCTCGTTTTTCAGATCGCGCAGATCCACATGGGGCAGCTGGGCCAGCGGGCTCGACGGCGCGACCATCAGAAGCGGCTTGTCGCCGACGACCAGCGGGATCGAATCGAAGCGGCTGCTTTTTACGGTGCGCTCCTCGGTAAAGAGGAAGTTGTAGCGCGGGAAGAGATTGGTCTTCGGCACCTGTGAAAGCTTTAAGGTCGTGTTGGACAGCGTAATGTGCGGATAATCCTGCGAGAAAGCGGAGAGCAGGTTGATCCAGGGATGCGAGAGCGTCATGGCCAGACGGATGTGCGGCTCTTTTTCATGCATGGACTGCTCGAGCTCCAGCTTGGCGTTGTCGACGCTGTTTAAGATCTGGTTTGCATAACGCAGGAATATTTCTCCCTGCGCGTTCAGGGAAATACTGTTGTTGGTGCGGACAAAAAGCTTCATCCCCAGCTCTTTTTCGAGGCGGGAGATGGAAGCACTTAATGCGGGAGGCGTGATATACAGCGCTTCTGCGGCGGTCACGATCTTGCCGTATTCCGCGACGGTCTTGAAATAAGTCAGCTGCAAAAATTCCATGGAAGGTCCTTTCCTGTCATCCGAAGATGGCATGCGCCTATTATAACGCGAACTTGAGTAATATGCAAGTTACTCAGGAAAAATAAAATATCTTTTTCTTTTCCTAAATACGGTTTTTGTGATCGGACAGATACAAAACCGCTTTTTTTGTTTCACTTTTTCTCCCGAGAGACAAAAAGTTAACAATCTTTTGTGAAAAGGCGCCAATTCTTTCATATCGATCAATGTTTTTTGACTTGAGGAACGATTTTACGGCCCTGAGTAATATTCTCGTTAATCAGGTTAATATAAATGCAAATTGAAAAAAAAAAAAAAACCAGCTATTATAAGAGCCAAGAAGAGCCTCGGTGCACAATGCCAACGTTAATGTGTGAAGAAACAGGGCATCCTAGTGCCGTAAAAAGAAGGAGTTTCTATGGGCACCGTACATCTGGAGTGTGATGTTGGCGTACAGGAATACCGGCAGGCTTCCTATTACGCCTTGTTTTCCCGTAAGAAACCGGGGTTTCTGCTCTGTGCTGTGATTCTGGCGCTGACTGTCCTGTACGGTCTTCTGATCATACTGGGGCTGCTGCCGTTTAAAGCGGTCGCTTTCTTTATCGCCGGCGCGGAGCTGCTGTGGCTGCTTCTGCAGTTCGCCTCTGCCGAGCGCCGCATCTTTCAATATATAAAGTCGGAAGAATCCATGATCGGCGTTCCCTTCCGGGCCGATCTGGATGCGCAGACGTTCCATATCGAGATACCGGCCAAAGACCTGAAAGGCGAAGTCGCCTACAAGGACCTGTATCTGGCGACAGAGCTGAGTTCTCTGTTCATGATCAGTGTGAATGAAAGCGAGATGTTTATCCTGCCGACGCGCTGTTTTACGGATGAACAGCGGACGTGGTTCCGACATACGCTTGCGCGGCAGATGCAGGACGGGTTCATATCTCGTTACGATTATTTCAGAAAGGGGTAAAAGGGATGGAGAAAACAGAAGAAAGAAAAGAACAAGGCGCATTCCTGAAAATATGCTTCTGGATCGTGACGGTCGTTGCCGTGGCAATTTCCTTGTTTCACATCTATACAGCCGGCTTCGGAACCCTGACAGCCATGAAGCAGCGTTCGCTTCATCTGTCGGCTATGCTGCTGATCGCCATGCTGGCGCCGATGGCAAAGCAGAAGCTGACCAAACCGATCCACTACATCTTCCGGGGGATCGATCTGGTGATCGCCGTCGTGGGACCGCTCAGCGCTCTGTACATCATTTACATTTATGACGCGCTGATCGACAGGACCGGACGGCTGTATCAGATCGATATCATCATCGGGATCGTGCTGATCGTCTCCGTCCTGTGGTCAACGTACCGCAAGACCGGCCTGCCGCTGACGATCGTGGCGCTGGTGGCGCTGGCGTACACCTGCCTGGGGCAGCATCTGCCCGGCGCGATTGGACACAAGGCCTATTCGGCAGCCCGTATCGTTACGATCATGGTCTACTCCACGGACGGCATCTTAGGCGCTCCGCTGGGAGCCGCTGCGACCTACGTCGTTCTGTTTATCATGCTGACGACCTTCCTGGAAAGAACCGGCGCGGGCGGCTTCTTTATCAACTGCGCGCTGGCCCTCACGGGACGGCGGCGCGGCGGCCCCGCCAAGTCGGCTGTCGTGGCGAGCGCGATGTTCGGCTCCATCTCCGGCAGCGCGATCGCGAACGTTGTAGGCACGGGTACCTTTACCATCCCGCTCATGAAGAAGACCGGCATCAAGAGCGAATTCTCCGCGGCCGTGGAAGCCGTGGCTTCGACCGGCGGTCAGTTCATGCCGCCCGTCATGGGCTCCAGTGCCTTCATCATGGCGGAAACTACGGGCATTCCATATATCGATATCGTGAAGGCGGCCTTCGTTCCGGCAATTCTGTATTACCTCTGCCTCTTCTTCGTCATTGACGCCTACAGCGCCAAAAACGGATTAAAAGGCCTTCCCAAAGAGGATATGCCGGACATTAAGAAAGAATTTAAGCTGAACGGTCATATGATCATTCCGCTGCTGCTGATCTTTGTCTTCCTGATCATGGGCTTTACCCCTTTAAAAGCCGGTTTCTACTGCCTGCTGGCTACGTTCCTGATCGGCTTCATCCGGAAAAATACGCGCCTGAACCTGAGCCGGACCGTTGAGGCCTTAACCGCTTCGATCCGCTCCACTTCGGGCGTCGCCTGTCCCTGTGCCTGCGCCGGCATCATCGTCGGCTGCATGATGCTGACGGGCCTCGGTTCAAAACTGTCCAGCCTTGTGCTGAGCGTCGCCCACAACAGCCTGTTCCTGACGCTGCTCCTGACCATGCTCTGTGCCATCATCCTGGGCATGGGCATGCCGACGGTGGCTTCCTACCTGATCCTTTCGGTCATGGTCGTGCCCACCCTGCTGACCCTGGGTGTGCCGAAGCTGGTCGCGCACCTCTTTGTGTTCTACTTCGGCATCACCTCCGCCATCACGCCGCCTGTCGCCCTGGCTGCCTATGCCGGTGCCGGCATCGCCAATGCCAATGCCATGAAGACGGGGTATACCGCCTTCCGCCTCGGCATTACGGGCTTCGTGGTCCCGTACATGTTCGTATACGGCCAGGAACTGGTAATGATCGGCACGCCGCTGAATATTATTCTCTCGATCGTCAGCGCGGTGATTGGCGTGTTCCTGATGGCCTGCGGCGTGGAAGGCTATGCCGTCAAATACAAGGTTCCGGCACTGATGCGGCTGCCGTTCTTCGCGGCTGCGCTGCTGATGATGATCCCCGGATGGCAGACCGACCTGATCGGTGTGGCGGTCGGCGCGGCAGCCTTCTTCGGCTGCAAGCTGCTGTCCGATCGGAAACAGGCCGCGGCGGCATAACAGTGAATCTTTAGCGAGCAATCGCTGCGAAAAAAATATAAAAAGGAGAAGAAGTTATGAAAACCAAGAAAACCAGAAGCATCGTCTCGCTGCTGCTGTGTGTCGTGATGGTCCTGGGACTGTGCGCCTGCGGCAATGACACAAAGACGACCACAGAGGCTCCGAACAACGGCTCCCAGAGTGCGGGCACGACGGCGGCCCCTGCTCCGGCCAAGAAGACCAGAGTCTCCCTGGGCACCGCAGGTTCCTCCGGCGCGTACTTCATCATCGGCTCCGCGCTGGCCAACATCATTAACGAGAAGTCGAATGTGGTTGAGATGACGGCTGAGGTCACGGACGGTTCCGCCCAGAACCTGACCTTCCTTTCCCAGGGCGACATTCAGTTCGGTATGTGCAGTATTTCGACGCTGTACGAGGCTTACCATGGAACCGGCAAGTACAAGGATAAGGCGATCAACCTCATGGCGATCGGCAACCTGCATCCCAGCGTATTCCAGGTCGTCGTTCTGAAGGATGCGAACATCAAGACGATCAAGGATATGGTCGGCAAGAAGATCGTTATCGGCGCCCCCGGCTCCGGCACCCGTCTGAACGTGAACTCCATCCTGCAGTGCTGCGGCATCTCCGACAGTGACATTAACGCGTTCGACCTTTCCATCGGTGAATCCGTCTCCGCCATGAAGGACCGCAACATCGACGGCGCCTTCATCCAGAACGCGGTTCCCACGGCTTCCCTGATCGAGCTGGCCAACGACACCCCGATCGATCTGATCTCGTTCACCGATGAAGAGATCAAGGCGATTCTGGCTGCAAACCCGCTGTGGGCAGAAGCCACGATTCCGTCTTCCGTGTACAAAACATCTGGCGATATCCATACCGTCGGCATCAACAACGTCATGTTCTGCTCGCCGGATGTGAGCGAAGAAGTTGCTTACGAAGTCACGAAGATGATCTATGAAAATCTGGAAGCGCTGACGCTGGCCCACGACTCCATGTCCCTGGTATCGCTTCAGATGGCCCCGATCGACAGTGTTCCCATGCACCCCGGTGCCATCAAGTTCTACAAGGAAAAAGGTCTGATCCAGTAAACAGAAAGCTGTGTGAGCACTGCTGATATCCGCGGTGGGAAGGAGTACGTATGAGTGACATTTCGGAATTGCTGAAGGGCGTATATGACTTGCATGTTCATACGGCTCCTTCCGCTCATGCCCGTTATCTGGATGACGTTGAACTGCTGCTGCTGATGGATCAGGCCGGAATGGGAGGCGCGACCATTAAGTCCCATTATGAATGCACCGCGTCCCGCGCGATGATCGCCAACAAGTATTTTCATACGAAGGCTAAACTTTACGGATGCCTTTCCCTGAACCAGACGGTCGGGGGATGGAATCCGAGCGCGGTGGATTTTGCCCTGCAGATGGGAACGAAAAACATCTTTGCGCCGACCAATCATGCCAAAAGCTTCATGGAACGGAGCAAAAGCGATGAAGCGAGGTATAAAATCCGGTGCCGGGAGCCTTTGACACTGCTGGACGAAAATGGCGCGATCCGGCCGGAAGTTTTTGAGATCCTGGATCTGGTCCGGCTGTATGACGCGATCCTCCAGACCGGTCATTTAAGTGAAACGGAGGGAGCTCTTCTGGCGAAAGAGGCGCTGTCCCGTCACATCCGGACCGTCATCACGCATCCGGACAGTCCGTCCACCCGTTATCCGATGGAACTGCAGCTGGAACTGGCAAAAGCCGGCGCCATGATCGACATCAGTTATCGAAGCGTTCAGATGAATCGGATCGGGATAGAAGAGCTGGTCAGCCATGTTCATGCCCTCTCGCCGGAGCGATGCATCGTGACGACGGACCTCGGACAAAAGAGTGTCGGTTTTTCTCCCGTCGAGGGGTACGGCAAAATGATCGAGCTGCTGCTGCAGAACGGAATAAATGAAAAAGAGATCCGCATCATGACGGCGGAAAATCCGGGGCAGCTGCTGGGCGTCAGTTAAGAACGGTGTTATTCCAGCCCGAAAGACGAAGATCACGCAGGAAAGCGTCAGAGAACGCGGGAATCTTCTGAAAAGGGGCTCGGCTTGTGAGAAAAGGCCAAGCCGGGCCTCTTTTTGAAAGCTTTGACGGGATCCCCGGGTAAAGCCGCAAGCGAAAAAAACCGAAGTTCAGCATAATACAAAAGTTATCCATATGTAGATGTTTAGCAATGGAAAAACTGCAGCGGGTGAGTATAATATACAGTAAGATATCAGGCTCGGAACAAATCATATATCTTATTATGCATCAAGAAGGGAGGGATGGCTTTGAACATCAAGCAGACAGCGGTCGCCGGGACCATGGAGTCCAGCGACGTGATGGTCACGGTAAAACCGGCAGCCGAGCCGGGACTGGCCATACATATTCAAAGCAATGTTCTGACAACGTTCGGCGATCAGATCCGTGCCGCCGTGGAGGATGTCTTCGCGGAATTCGGCATCCGGGACGCGGAGGTGTTCCTGGTGGATAAAGGCGCCATCGACTGCGTCATCCGGGCCCGCGTGCAGGCGGCGATCTGCCGCGCCACGGGCGAGGGCTTTAACTGGAAGGGAGAAGACAAGTAATGGGAAAGATCGCTTTAAAGAGGACCTCTCTCTATGCCAGCGGCGCCAGCCCCGTCAACCTGCTCCAGGCCCGCTTCTATAACGAGGACTGCCTGGTCTACGATCTGGAAGACTCCGTCCCCGTGCAGGAAAAGGATGCGGCCCGCCTTCTGGTCTACAACCTGGTCAAATATCAGCGCCCCACGGGCAAATACGTCATCATCCGCGTGAACGGCATCTACTCCGAATATATCGACGAGGATCTGGAAGCCGCCGTCCGGGCGAAACCGGACGCGATCCGTATCCCGAAGGTCGAGCACGCCTATGAAGTGCAGAAGATCGCGAAGCGCATCACCGAGATCGAAAAAGCCGCCGGCATCGAGGAAGGATCCATTGAGCTGTGGTGCAACATCGAATCCTATCTGGGCGTTTTGAACGCCCGCGAGATCGCGGAATCGGATCCCCGCGTGGTGGCTTTGGCCCTCGGCGCCGAAGACTTCACCGCGAGCATGAAGGCCGCCCGCACCAAGGCGAGCCTGGAGATCTTCTATGCCCGCAACGCGATCCTGATGGCCTGCCGCGCCGCCGGCGTGGAAGCCATCGATGCGGTCTTCTCGGATATCAACGACGTGGAAGGCCTGAAAGAAGACGTCAAGCTCACCCGGAACCTCGGCTTCGACGGCAAGACGGTGGTGCATCCCCGTCAGGTGGACGTGGTCAACGCCGCCTTCACGCCCAGCAAGAAAGAGATCAACTACGCGCTCCGCGTGCTGGCCGCCATCGAAGAGGGCAAACGGGAACACAAAGGCGCCGTGACGATCGGCGGCGACATGATCGACAAGCCCATGGAACTCAGAGCGCAGACGACGCTCGCCCAGGCGCGGGCCGCCGGCATCAACGTATAAGGGAGGAAAACAGCGATGATCAATGCAGTAGGACGTGAACTTCCCGAAAAAATCGGCAATTATGTCGTCAAGCCTTTTATGGGAACCGGTCAGGCGAAGGATGATCTGCCGCCTGTCGTTTCCAAGCGCCGCCCGACGCTCCGCCCCGCCTCCGGCACCAAGCTGCTGCCGACGCTGGAAGACGCCATCAAGGCCTGCGGCCTGAAGGACGGCATGACCATCTCCTTCCATCACTGCTTCCGCGAAGGCGACATGGTCATCGGTCAGGTGCTGACCGCGATCCGGAACTTAGGGATCAAGAATCTGCGCTTCGCGCCGAGCGCGGTCGTCAACATCAAGAACCCGTCCGTCACGGAATTCGTGAAGGACGGCACCATTACGAATATCGAAGCCAGCGGCATCCGCGGCGAGCTGGGCGATGCGGTCATAGACGGCCTGATGGAAAATCCCGTCATCCTGCGTCCGCACGGCGCCCGTCCTCGAGCCATCGAGAGCGGCGATCTGATGATCGACGTGGCTTTCCTGGGCGCTTCCGCCGCCGATGAGTACGGCAACGCGACCGGCCAGATCGGCCCGAACGCCTGCGGCTCCATGGGCTACGCCTTCGTGGACGCCCACAACGCGGGCAAGGTCGTCATCGTGACCGACAACCTGGTCGATTATCCCTGCGCACCCGTCAGCATTTCGCAGCAGTTCGTGGACTACGTGGTCAAGGTGGACCAGGCCGGCGATCCCGCGAAGATCGGCGCCGGCGCCGCCCGCATCACCAAGAATCCGCGCGACCTCATGATCGCGAAGCGGACAGTGGACGTGATCGCGGCCTCGCGCATGTTCAAACAGGGCTTCTCCTTCCAGACCGGCGCCGGCGCCATCGCGATCGCCTGCACCAACTTCCTTTCGGAAAAGATGGAAGAGGCCGGCATCACAGCCAGCTTCGCGCTGGGCGGCATCCCGGCGGCCATCATCGACATGTACAAAAAGGGCCAGGTCCGCGTGGTCGCCTGCTCGCAGTCCTTTGATGCGGTCGCGGCCAAGGCGATCGTGGACTGCCCCGGCGTCATTGAGATCGACAATGCGGTCTATTCCAACATCTACAGCAAAGGCTGCATGCTGGACCGTCTGAACTTCGGCGTTTTAGGCGCTCTCGAGATCGACACGGACTTCAACATCAACATCCTGACCGGCTCGTCCGGCGAGATGATGGGCGGTCTGGGCGGCGGTCCCGACGTGGCGGACGGTGCGGACATCTCCATCGTCACGCTGCCTGTGGTCAGAGGCCGGACCCCGTCCATCGTGCCGAAGGTCTTCACCTGCTGCACGCCCGGCACCTCGGTAGCCGTGGTTGTGACGGAAGCGGGCGTAGCCCTGAACCCGAAGCACAAGTACTATGAAGAGCTGAAGGAAGACTTGACGGCGGCGAACGTCAAGCTCGTCAGCATCGAAGAGCTCTGTGAGCTGGCGCGCTCCATCGTGGGAACGCCCAAGCCCATCGAGTGCACCGACAAGATCGTGGCGGTCGTAGAATACCGCGACGGAACCGTAATTGATGTCATCAGGCAGATCAAACGCTGAGGCATTCAAATAGAGAGCAATCAATAACAGGAGGAACACTATGAACAGCATGGAAGAAACCAGAAATTTCCTGGAAAGCATCGGTCAGCCCAGAGGCGACCTGTACAGCCTTCCCACTTCCGAGAAGCGCTTTGACGACGGCTGCCAGTACCGTTTTGAGGTGCCCGGCATTCAGAGCCCCGGCGTTATGCGCACGCTGCTGGAAGAATTTGACAGACTCGGCTTCTACATCCACCGCGTGACCCAGACCAAGGGTATCTGGACGCTGACGGATGCGGAAATTACGCAGATGGTCGATCTGGCCAAGGAACATCAGGTCGAACTGATCCTCGCGATCGGACCGCGTGCCACCACCGATACCTCCGCCTCCGTGAAGTCTCCGGAAGGCGTCCGCATGGGCTACCGTCTGCGCGGCCAGGATCAGGTCGTCCGCGCGATCGAAGACGTCCGCCGTGCCGCACGTCTGGGCGTGCGCACCTTCCTGGTGTACGATGAAGGCTGCCTGTGGGCCCTGAACAAAGGCCGCGCCGCCGGCCTCATCCCCGCCGACTGCAAGTTTAAGATCTCCGCGCACGCCGGCCACGGCAACCCCTGCTCCGCCAAACTGCTCGAAGAGATCGGCGCCGACTCCTTCAACATCGTCCGTGA
Organism: Lachnospiraceae bacterium; assembly: GCA_017619975.1. Taxonomy (GTDB): domain Bacteria; phylum Bacillota; class Clostridia; order Lachnospirales; family Lachnospiraceae; genus UBA6987. The sequence continues at coordinate 48,284 of JAFZRH010000037.1, forward strand.
CTATCAGCTGCAGCACCTGGCAGCCGTCCGCGCGGCCATCAACATCCCGATCGACTGCCACACCGAGAACCCCGAATCCTCCGGCGGCTTCATCCGTCACTACGAGGTACCGGAAATGATCCGTGTCGCGGCTCCTATCTATCTGAAGACCGGCGGCTCCGTGGCCAAGACCCACAGCTGGGATTCCACCGATGCCGACGCCAAGAAGCGCGCGAAACAGGTCATGCTGGTCAAGCGCATGATCGATGAGTACTATCCGGAAGCTCTGTACTCGCCGAAGGGATCCCTGAACCACTAATTTCAGCTGCAAGGAGATTCTCATGGAAATCAGAACTATCACCGCTCCGTTTACGGATGAAGTCCTTTCCTCCCTTCAGGTCGGCGATATCGTCAACGTGTCCGGCACCATTTTCTGCGGCCGTGACGCGGTGCTGCCCCGTCTGGTCAAGCTGATGGAAGAAGGCAAGTGGGAAGAACAGGGCATCGACTTAAAAGGCGGCGTGATCTTCCACACGGCGGTCAGCCGCGCCGGCGTCGGCCCTACCTCCAGCAACAAAGCGGAGCTCGAGGGCACCATGCCGCAGCTGACCGAAGCCGGGATCCGGATGTTCCTGGGCAAGGGCGAGCTGAAGGATGAAACCATCGCGATGTTCGACCGCTACAATGCCGTGTACGCGGTCATCGCGCCCGTAACGGCGCTCTTAAACAGCAAGGTCCTGTCTCAGAAATGCATTGCGCATCCCGAGCTGGGCATGGAAGCCTTCTACGAACTGCAGGTAGAAAAGTTCCCGTGCATCATCGCGGCGGCGCACGGCAAGAGACTGTCCTAAGGAGGGAAGCAGCATGGAATTCAATTATAACGATGTTGTGGCAAAGGTAGCCGACTGTCTCGTACGGGCCGGCTCGACCTTCCGTCAGGACAAAAAGGACGCTTACAAGTGCGCCATCCAGTGTGAAGAGCTGGAACGCGCCAAATGGAACCTGGAAACGATCCTGGAGAACGCCGAAGTGGCGGAGCGCGACAGAAGCCCGCTCTGCGACGATACCGGCATCCCGCACGTTTTCGTGGAAGTCGGCCCGAACCGCTGTCTTACCGGCTCCATGATGAAGGCCATCCAGGAAGGCGTGCGCGAAGGCTTAAAGGAACTGCCCGGCCGTCCCATGGCGATCAAGGGGAACGATGCGGAACGCATCGATATGTCCGGCGGCATCAGCCCGAATTCGGAAGATCTGGCGCTGGCGCCTTTCCTGATCAAGGAAGTGGAAGAGGACGTGATCCGCGTCCACATCCTGATGCTGGGCGGCGGTCCCGCGATCCGCGGCATTACGCACCGCATCTTCCACAAGCACAACCTGCAGGTGGTGCTGGATGAGATCGTGGCCCGCGCCAAGGAAGGCACGAGACTTCTGGGCTGTACGCCCTGCGCGCTGGCCGTCGGCGTCGGCCGCTCCCAGTTCGAGGCGACGGCTCTCATGATGGAAGCGATGGTCTACAGCGATTTCTCCAAGCAGAACGAGATGGAGAAGTACATCACCGACAAGGTCAACGAGAGCGGCGTCGGCCCGCTGGGCTTAAAGGGCAAGACGACGGTCCTGGCCACCTTCATGAAGGTCGGCCCGCAGCGTGCCAGCGGCGTCCGCGTCGTGGCGCTGCGCCCGGGCTGCTGCTTCGAGCCGCGCATGGCCTGCGTGGAACTGTAAACTGTTTAAGGAGGGGGCAAGTCGCCCCCTCCCGCCCCTTTGGGGCACCCTCCCCCGCGTCCGGGGGAGGGCAAGTTAGGAGTATCGTCATGATCAATATTACCGATATCTTCACAGATACCCTCTACGAACTGGCAAACGGCCCGATCCCCGAAGAAGTGATGTTTGAGGCGCGCAAGTGCGTGCTGGATCTTCTGGGCTCCATGATCGGCGGCACGGCCTGGCTGAAGGACCGCCTGAATCCCTATCTGGATCTGATGTCGGAAAGCGAAGGCTCGACAGTCGTCAATATGGGCCGGAAGGCTTCCCTGCAGAACGCCACGCTGGTCAACGGCATGTGTGCCCACGTTTTCGATATGGACGACGGCCACCGCTTCAGCACGGTCCATCTGGCCTCGACGGTCATCCCCGCGACGCTGGCGGTCTGCGAGCGCTTTGATCTGGGAATGGAAGACCTGCTGCGCGGCGTGATCATCGGCTATGAGACCGGGATCCGCCTGGGCCGCTGCCTGCAGCCGTCCCACAGAAACCGCGGCTTCCATTCGTCCGGCACCATCGGCACGCTCGGCGCGGCCATGGCCGTCGCGGCGGCGATGCGCTTTACCCGCGCGGAAACCAAGGCGGCTTTAAGCGCGGCGACTTCTTCCGCGGCCGGCAACAACCGCATGATGCTCGGCTCCTCCACCATGAAACCGTACAATATCGGCCGCGCGGGCCACGACGGCATCACCGCCGCCCTGATCGCGAAGGCCGGCTTTGTGGGACCGGAGAACAGTTTTGAAGATCAGTTCGGCTGGCTGCCTTCCATGGCGGAAAAATACGACGTGAGCGGCCTGTATCTGGAAAATGACCCGAATTTCAATATTTTGGGCGCGTATCATAAACCCTACGCTTCCTGCCGTCACACGCATGCCGCCATCGACGGCGCGCTGGGCGTGCGGGCGGAACATGAAGTGGATCCGGCCAAGGTCGAGCGGATCATCGTGCGCATGTACGGACAGGGCGTCAAGGGACACGAATTCAAGGAGATCCCGACCGCCGTTTCCGGCAAGATGAGCATTCCGTTCTGCGTGGCGCTGGCGCTGGTCAAAGGCTCGGCCGGCATGCGGGATTTCTCGGAGGAGAACATCCACGACCCGCTGATCCTGGACATTCTGGAGAAGACCGACGTCTATCCCGACGCGGAGATGACGTCCTGGGTCCCGAAGAAGCGCGCGGCCAACGTGGAAGTCATCTTACAGGACGGCACGCACTTCTTAAAGCAGGTGGATTTTGCCAAGGGTGAGCCCGAGATCCCCATGACCCTGTCGGATTTCCGGACGAAGTTCACGGATCTGGCCTGCTACGGCGGCAAGAGCGAAGAAGAAACGGAACGGATCGCGAAGCTGGTGCTGGAAGAAAGTCCGCGCGTCCGCGAGCTGATCGACTATCTGAAATAAGGAGAACATAAAAGTATGGCAAATGAATTCAAGCCGGTAAAATTCGGCTGCGGAAGATATGTACAGGCGCCCGGCGCCATCGAGATCGTAGGCCGCGAAGCGGAGCTGCTGCACTGCAAAAAAGCCCTGATCGTCGCGGGACAGAAGGCGTATGAAGCGGCCGGCGCTCAGCTGGAAGCCAGCCTGAAGAACTACGGCGTCGATTTCGAAGTCTTCATCATGACCACCGACTGCACCTATGAAACGCTGGCGTATTTAAAGAGCGAAGTCGTTCCGAAGGTGAAGCCCGACTGCGTCATCAGCCTGGGCGGCGGCAAGGTCATGGATATGGGCAAGGCGACCGGTCACGGCTGCGAGATCCCGGTCATCAACGTGCCGACCTCCGTGGCGACGGTCAACTGCTGGTCCGCCATGTCGGTCATGTACACGCCGGACCACAAGCCCATCGACCGTATCTGGCACGCCAAGGAAAACAACGCGGTCATCATCGATACGCAGATCATCGCCAACGCGCCGGTCAAGCTTTTCGCTTCCGGTATGGCGGATGCCTTCGCGAAATACATCGAGACCGGTCTGATGATGGAGTACAACGATCTGTATTCCGTCCCGATCGGCATGTACTGCTCCAAGATCCTGGCGGGCACCACGAATGAGATCCTGCTGAACAAAGGCGAAAAGGCCTACCGCGACTGCGAGGCGCATCAGGTGACGGAAGAACTGGAAGCCTGCACCTTCGCGAACGTGGCGACCACGGCCCTGGCGGCGGCGGTCAACTACAACAACCACAAGGCGCTGATCAGCGGCGGAAAGAAGGGCGCGACCTTCGCGCACGCGATGTACTATGCCTGCAAGACCATCTACACGGAAGAGACCGCGGAATGGCTGCACGGCGAGATCGTGGGCCTCGGCTGCCAGGCTGCCATGCACGCGTACGAGCGGCCGGAGTTCGAGACCAAGAACTTCAAGCGCTATATGGCCGCCATCCATCAGCCCATGAGTCTGCGCGACCTGGGCATCAACCCGACGGACGAAGAAGTCCGCAAGCTGGTCGACTGCATGATGGTCGTCTGGGGCAAGCACCCGGCCGAGCACTGGCAGATCATGTACGACGCCCTGCAGTTCATCAAGGGCTGATACGGCTTCGGGTGTGTCATTCTTAAGCGACGGCGGAGGCAAAGCCTTCCCCTCTGGGGAAGGTGGCACGGCGAAGCCGTGACGGATGAGGTTTTTGCCTCCGCCGGAGCCGAAGAATCCTGCCTGGAAGCAGCTGCTGCCGCTTCGCGGCAAAGATTCCTCGCTGCCGCTCGGAATGACACGGGATGTATTTTGTTTTTCGTTCGGTTCCGTCATGGGGGAGGAGTTATCATGTCCCCGATCGTAGTCATTTTAATCGAGATCGCCGTGGCCGTAGCCGTCGGGACGCTGCTGCAGAAGCTGCGCCTGCCCGGCGGCATGCTGATCGGCGCCATTTTGGGGATCGTGGTCCTGAATCTCGGCTTTGAGATCGGCTACGCCCCGTCCTGGTTCAAACGGATCGCGCAGATCTTTACCGGCGCGTATTTAGGCTGCACCATGACGCGGAGCGAGGTGAAGGAGATCCCGAAGGTGATCGGCCCGATCCTGCTCTCGACCGTGGGCTTTTTTGTGCTGTGCCTGTGCTGCGCCTTCGGTTTTGAAAAGATCGCGGGGCTGGATACGCTGACTTCGCTGTTCTGCGCGCTGCCCGGGGGGTTAACGGATACGCCGCTCGTTGCCATGGATATGGGCGCGCAGGTCGGCATCGTGGTCGCGGCCCAGCTGGTGCGCGCCATTTACGGCATCGCCTGCCTGCCGCTCGTCGTTTTGGCCGCGGACAAGGTCCTCGCCCCGAAGCTGGGCGTTCCTTCCGTGAGAGAGCGGGACGAACTGGAAGGCAAGCGGCCGAAGCCGGACAAGGCGATCCTCATGATGATCCTGACGCTGGCCGCCGCGACAGCCGGCGCTTTCTTCGGAAAATGGCTCGGCATCCCGGCGGGGGCCTTCACCTTCGCCCTGATCTTTGCCCTGATCTTTAACTTAAAGACCGACAAAGGCTTTGCGCCGAAGCCCCTGCGGCGGGTGGCACAGGTCCTTTCCGGCATCTGCATCGGTATCCGGGTCACGCGGGGCGAGCTCGCTACCATGACGAAAATGATCCCGCCGCTGATCATCCTCGTGATCGGCTATACGCTGTTCTGTGTCTGCATGGGCTGCCTCTTCGCGAAGAAGTTCCATATGGGCCTGCGCGAAGGCATGCTTTCCGTCTCGCCGGCCGGCGCGACCGAAGTGACGCTGGTCGCCGCCGACATGGACGTCGTCAGCTCCAAACTGCTGGTGATGCACGTCTTCCGTCTCATTACGGCCATGGTGCTGTTCCCGCAGCTCTTCCGGATCTATCTGGCGATCCGCGGTCTGGGATAGCGGCGCATGAGTACGGCTGCGCAGAAAAACATCAATTTCACGGCAGGGGCGATCGTCCCCAAGCTGATTCTTTTCTCTGTTCCGATCGTTATCAGTGAACTGCTCCAGAGTCTGTATAACAGCGTGGACGCGCTGGTGGTAGGAAAATACGTCAGCAGCGCGGCGCTGGCGGCGGTCAGCGTCTGCGGTCCGATCACCAATCTCCTGATCGGCTTTTTCAACGGCATGTCGATCGGCAACACGGTCATGGTCGCGAAAGCCTTCGGCAGCGGAGACGAGGAAGAAACGCGCAGGGCGGTCCGCTATGCCTTCACCTTTTCCATCGCGCTCGGCGTCGCGGTATCCGCACTCGGGATCGCGCTCGCGGCGGTCCTGCTGCACCTGACCGGCTGCAATGACGAGATCTACGGAGAAGCGATCGTCTATCTTCGGATCTATCTGGCCGGCCTGATGTTCACGGTCATCTACAACTGCGGGACCGGAATTCTGCGGGCCGTAGGCGATTCCCGCAGTCCGCTTTTCGTGCTGGCGGTGTCCAGCGTGCTCAACATCCTGCTGGACCTTCTCTTCGTGGGGGCTTTCGGCTGGGGCACGGCCGGTGTGGGGGTGGCGACGATCCTTTCCCAGGGCACGTCGGTGCTGCTGGTGCACCGTCTGATCCGCCGCCGGATCCGTTCGAGGGCCGTTGCGCTGGGAGAGACCTGGCGGGAGGGCCGCCGGCAGATCGCCTCTTCGGTCAGCGTAGGCTTTTCGGCCGGCGTGCAGAACGCGCTGGTTTCCTTTTCCAATATTTTCGTCTGGTCCTATATCAACGCCTTTCCGACGGCGGTCTCCGCAGGGATCGGAGCGGCGGTCAAGATCGACCGCTTTGTGATCCTGCCCTGCAAGGCCATGACGATGACCACGACCACCTACGTCAGCCAGAATCTGGGCGGCGGACAGTATGAGCGGGCCCGCCGGGGGATCTGGTACGGTCTGGGCCTCAGTGCGGCGGTCACGGCCCTGATGTCTTTTCCGCTGCTGTTTTTTGCCGAACCGGCCGCCGGTTTGTTCAGCGACGAGCCGGCTGTGATCGAAGCGGCGGTCAGCATGATCCGTTTCTTCCTGCCTTTCTACGGTGCCATGGTCGTGCGGGAGGTCCTGCTGGGCTATCTGCGCGGGTACGGCAAGACCCGCATCCCGATGATCCTGACGCTTCTTGCGATGGTCGCGCTGCGGCAGACCTATCTGGCGCTGGCGACCGAGCGCTGGCCGGGCAAGATCTGCGTCGTCAATGCCAGTTTCCCGTTCGGCTGGACCTTTGCCATGCTGTTCCTGCTGTGCTACACCCTGCTGATCCGCAAAAAAATGTGGAGAGACGCCGAAAAGACGGATCGCTGAGAAGCGGTTCGCCGGCAAATGCGACACTGCTCCGGAAGGGGCTTTTTTTTTGCGCCTGTCTGTGTTATACTGACAACAAACCTTATGAAGGAGGGGAACCAGTGAAAAAGCAGATGATAGCCATGCTGCTGGCCGGCGGACAGGGGAGCCGTCTGGGCGCTCTGACGCAGGGCATGGCCAAACCGGCGGTAGCCTTCGGCGGAAAGTATCGGATCATCGACTTTCCCTTAAGCAACTATGTAAACTCCGGTGTGGATACGGTCGGCGTTCTGACGCAGTACCGTCCGCTGCAGCTTAATACCCATATCGGAATCGGGATCCCGTGGGATCTGGACAAGCAGTTCGGCGGCGTCACGATCCTGCCGCCCTATGAAAAGACCGGAGACAGCGAGTGGTATACCGGAACGGCCAATGCGATTTATCAGAATATCGAGTTCATGGACCGTTACAATCCGGATTACGTTCTGATCCTTTCCGGCGACCATATCTATAAGATGGACTATGAGGATATGCTGGCCCGGCATGTAAGCGCCGGCGCCGAGGCGACGATCGCGGTCATGCCCGTGCCCTGGGATGAAGCGCCCCGCTACGGCATCATGATCACGGACGGCGAGGGCCGGATCACGGACTTTGAAGAAAAGCCGAAAAATCCGCGCAGCAATCTGGCCTCCATGGGCATCTATATCTTCGACTACAAGACCTTAAAGAAGGAGCTGCAGGAGCTCTCCGACGTGCCGAACTGCGATTTCGGCATGCACGTGATCCCGCATATCCACCGGCGGGGCGGCCGTCTGTACAGCTATCAGTTCAACAGCTACTGGAAGGATGTCGGCACGCTGGGCACGTACTGGGAAGCGAATCTGGAGCTGACGGATCTGGTCCCGGATTTCAACCTGTATGAGGAATTCTGGCAGATCTATACGTCCGCGGAAGCGTATCCGCCGGCGTATGTTGCCGAAGGCGGCAAGGCAGAAACGTCGATCATCGGCGACGGCAGCACGATCGAAGGCTCGGTCAAGCATTCGGTGCTGGGCGCCAACGTCAAAGTCGCGCCGGGCGCCAAGGTGCGGGATTCGGTCTTAATGAACGGCGTCGTGATCGGGGTAGGGGCGGTGGTCCGCAAGGCCATCATCGCAGAGAACTCCGTGATCGGAGCCGGGACGCGTATCGGAGAAGGCTTCTTCGCTGCCTCCCGCCTGGATCCGAGGGTCTACAACAGCGATATTACGGTGGTCGGCGCGAACAGCGTGATCCCGGAAAACGTGACCATCGGCAAGAACGTGGCGGTCATCGGTCAGACGACAGCGGAGGATTACCCGGGCGGCGTGCTGGAATCCGGTGATTACATCATCAAAAAGAAGGGAGGCCGCGCATGAAAGCACTCGGCATCATTCTGGCGGGCGGCGGCTCCAGCCGTCTGGAAAGCCTGACAGCCAAACGGGCGGTGGCGGCAATGCCTCTGGCCGGCACGTACCGCAGCATCGACTTTGCTTTAAGCAACATGAGCAATTCGAATGTGGGGACCGTGGCCGTTGTGACACAGTACAGCTCCCGTTCCCTGAACATTCATTTAAGCTCCTCCAAATGGTGGGATTTCGGCCGCAAACAGGGCGGTCTGTACCTGCTGAACCCTACGATCACCCCGGAAAACACGCACTGGTACCGGGGCACGGCGGACGCGCTGATCCAGAATCTGGACTTTATCAAGGAGCGGCATGAGCCCTACGTGATCATTGCTTCGGGCGACGGCGTGTATAAGCTGGATTACAATAAAGTGCTGGAGCGGCACGCCGCTACCGGCGCCGAGATGACCATCGTCTGCAAGCGCATGCCGAAGGCAGAAAGCGAACGTTTCGGCGTTCTGGAGCTGGATGCGGACGGACGCATCATTTCCTGGGCGGAGAAAAACGAAAACGGCAGCCATGAGGGCGAGCAGATCATTAACTGCGGGATCTACGTGATCCGCCGCCGGCACCTGATCCAGGTGCTGGAGGAAGCGGCCCGCGAAGAAAAGTACCATCTGGTAACGGATCTGATCATCCCGCATCTGGATCAGCGCAGGATCATGTCCTATCTGCTGGACAGCTACTGGACGAATATCGCGTCGGTGACCGCCTACTTCAACTGCAACAAGGATTTCCTGGATCCGGAACTGCGGAAGTTCTTCTTCAGCGACTATCCGGTGATCCATACGAAGGTGGACGACAACCCGCCTGCCAAATTCAACGGCGGTGCCCGGGTGTCCAATTCCCTGGTGGCGGGCGGCAGCATCATCAACGGCAGCGTATCCGATTCCGTTCTGTTCAAGAAGGTCTACGTCGGCGACCGCAGCAGCGTGAAGAACTGCATCCTGATGGATGACGTCTATGTGGGAGACGACGTGGTCCTGGAAAACTATATCGTGGACAACAAAACACGGATCGCGAACGGAACCTGTCTGGTGGGCGATCCGGACAGCATTCCGATCCTGTCATGAGCGGATTCGCGGAGAAAACGGCAAGACGCGCCGCAGAGCCTCTGGAGCTCTGCGGCGCTAAGCACGTTCATGCCGAACTGGTCAGGAAGGTGCTGGCTTCGATCCCGGATGAGGAGGAACTGTATTCGCTGGCGGACTTTTTCAAGGTCTTTGGCGATTCCACCCGCATCCGGATCCTTTATGTCCTGCTCTGCTCGGAGACCTGCGTCTGCGACATCGCGCAGCTGCTGGGGATGACGCAGCCGGCGATCTCGCATCAGCTGCGGATCTTAAAGCAGATGGATCTCGTGAAGGCCAGGCGGGACGGCAAGACGATCTTTTATTCCCTGGCGGACGACCATATCGTGTCGATCCTGAGCCAGGGCATGGAACATATCAGGGAGTGACGTATGACAATGATCAGAGAAAGACTCGCGGCGCTGCGCGCCGGCATGAAAGAGGCGGGGATCGACTGGTACATCGTACCGTCCGGCGACTGCCACTGCTCGGAGTATTTAAGCGACTATTTCCGCACGGTCCGCTTCATCAGCGGCTTTACCGGTTCGGCCGGCACGGTGCTGATCGGCAAAGACAGGGCGTATCTGTGGACGGACGGACGCTATTTCATTCAGGCGGAGCGGGAACTGGCGGGCAGCGGCATCGAGCTGATGCGCATGGCTCAGGCCGGGGTGCCGACCGTGACCGAATTTTTAAAAGCAGAAGTCAAAGACGGGGAAACGCTGGGCTTTGACGGCCGCATGACGAGTGCGAAACTGGCTGCCGAGTGGGAAGAAAAGGCTTTTGCCGGCCGCGGGATCCGTCTGGCAATGGACCGGGATCTGATCGGAGAGATCTGGTCCGACCGCCCCGCACAGCGTTTCAGTACGCCGTTCCTGCTGCCGGAACGCTTCACCGGCCGCTCCGCGGCGGACAAGATCGCGGCGGTGCGTGAAAAGATGAAAGAGGCCGGCGCCACGCTGCATTTCCTTTCCGCGCTGGATGACATCGCGTGGCTGCTGAATCTCCGCGCCGACGACGTCCCGAACAACCCGGTCGTCTTCGGTTTCGTGAAACTGACGGAAGACGAAGCGGTCCTTTATTGCCGGAAGGCGATCTTCCCGGCAGAGATCGCGAACGCGCTGGCGGCGCAGGGAGTTTCGCTGCAGGAATATGAGGAGATCTGGAGCGAGGCGGAGAAGATCGGCCCGAAAGAGACGGTTTTGTACGATCCGATGAAGACGGCCTGCCGGCTCGCGTATGCCATCGGGCAGAGCGGTGCGAACAAGATCACGAAGACCAACCCGACCACGCTGATGAAATGCGTGAAGAATCCGACGGAGCAGGAGGCCCTGCGGGAATCGCACCGCAAGGACGGCCTCGCCATGGTCAAATGGCTGTACTGGCTGAAGCATCATCCGGACCCCGAATCCTTAAGCGAGATCGACGTCAGCGACTATCTGGAAAAATGCCGCCGGCAGGAGGGGGCTTTCGAGCTTTCCTTCGGAACCATCGCGGCGATGGGGCCGAACGCTGCCATGATGCATTATTCCGCGACGCCGCAGAACTATGCCATGATTCAAAAGAAGGGCTTTCTGCTGGTGGATTCCGGCGGCCAGTATCCGGATGGGACGACGGATATCACGCGGACCGTTGCGATGGGACCGCTCACGGAGAACGAACGGCTCCATTATACCGCGGTGCTGCGGAGCTTCCTGCGCCTGGGGATGGCCAAGTTCCTGAAGGGCTCCACCTGTTATTTCCTGGATATTCTGGCCCGCGGTCCGGTCTGGGATCTGGGCATCGATTACCGCTGCGGGACCGGCCACGGCGTAGGCTTCTGTCTGAACGTGCATGAAGGCCCCAACGGCTTCCGCTGGACGAAACCCGCCGCGCTGGACGGCCTGGTCGAGCTTCAGCCCGGCATGGTCACGACGGATGAGCCCGGCGTGTATATCGAAGGCGGGTACGGGATCCGCATTGAAAACGAGCTGCTCTGCGTAACGGACGAAGAAAACGAATACGGTCAGTTCTACCGTTTCGAGCACCTGACGGTCTGCCCCATCGATCTGACACCGGTCATGACGGAACTTCTGGCGCCGGATGAAAAGAAGGCGCTGAACGCGTATCACGCGATGGTCTATGAACGCCTGAAGAGCGGGCTGAGCGGGGAAGAGGCCGCCTGGCTGAAAGAGATCACCGCTCCGATCTGAAGCGAATAAGACGGAACAAGAAAAAAGCACGGGCGACCGTGCTTTTTTCTTAAGAAGTCCGTTCTGTTCCGGGAACGGCGCCGGGATGCTTTACTGGGAGATCAGCATCGGCAGGTTTTGGAAGACGCTCCTGACAGAGAACGTTTTCGCGGCCTTGGCCCATTCCGCGTACACTTCGTTGAAGTGCGCTTCTTTCTGCTCGCTCTCCAGTTTTTCTCTGGCTTCGGCGGCGGCATCCTTGTCATCCGCGGAAACGCTCTTGACCACGTACCAGCTCTCGCCGTCTTTCTGCCAGGTCACCTGACCGTCCGTCAGCACGCGGCCGAGGCGGTTCTGCGCCTTGGTCTGGGTGCTTTCGTCGTTCCAGCGGTAGGAGACGGTTCCGGTCGTCAGCGAAGAGTAAAGCGTCTTGAGGTCCGCGACGGACTTGCCGTCCACCAGAAGATCCGTCAGATGTTTGGCCAGATCTTCGCCCGTCAGGGCCGTGCTCTGGCCTTCCGGCGTCACACTGGTGCTGGCGCTGATCTGAATATAATCCACGGTGAAGCTGCGGGTATCCTCGTCGCTGACGTTCGTTGCAGCCTGCTCCCGGACGCCCTGCCAGACCTTTAACGCCTTTGTGCGCTGGGCGATGGATTCGTGCAGTCTTTCGTCGCTGATCACCACGACGCTCTCCAGGAACAGGGACTCGGCATAGTCTGTCCGCATCTGGGCAATCGCCTCGTCGATCTTCTTGTTTTCGTCATCGCTTAAAGCCGTGTCGTACTCTCCCGCATGATCCAGCAGGATATTTGTCTGCAGGAACTGAGCCATGATCTCTTCCTTCAGGCTTTCGGCGACGGTCTGCGTGCGGTTGCCGCTCTTCATGCCCCAGAAATCCGTGACGCCGAGATACTGCTGGTAGTAGCTGATCATATAGCTGTAAGCCAGCTGCTCGTAACGCAGCCAGAAATTAGCTTCATCCAGATAGATGGTCCGGTCGCCGTAGGTGGCGGCGACTTTGTTCGCGTAACCCGATACGTTGCTGCCGCAGCCGCTCATCAGCAGGACCAGAGCCAGGAATAAAGCGATCAATTTGCTAAAACGTTTCATAAATACAACCTCCGAAAATTCGTAAGCCGTTCTATTATAAGGCTTTCTTCCGGAAAGCGCAAGGATTTTTCACTCTTCCGGACAATTTTTTCCCTTACAGCACCTTCTGCTCCAGCAGGCTCTGTTCCAGCTGCGTCAGCAGTTCATCCACTTTCATCAGGAGGGCGGAGGCGCTCACCGCCTCGCCTTCTTTTAAGCTTAGGGTCAGCGTCGGGTCGCCGGCGGCTTTAAAGCGAAGCCTCCCGTGCGATTCGCGCAGCATTTTGATGAAAAGTTCGGGCTCCAGCGGCGCCTGCGGCAGGAAGGTCAGGCGGATCTCACGCGGCGAAGCAGCCAGCTCCGTGACGTAGACCCGGTGCGCGCGGGCTTTTAAAAGCGCGATCTTTAAGAGGTGATCCACCGGCCGCGGGATGTCGCCGAAGCGGTCGATGAGCTCGTCCAGGACGTCGTCGTAGTCTGCCTGCGAGCTGATCTCCGCGATGCGGCGGTAGATCTCCAGCTTCTGAGATTCGTTCGGGATGTAATCGGCCGGGATATTGGCGTCCATGGAGACGTCGACGGTGGTGTCGAAGCGGAATTTCTCCGATTCGCCGCGCTCTAAAGAGACCGCCTCGCCCAAAAGCTTCGCGTAGAGTTCGTAGCCGACCGCTTCCATGTGGCCGTGCTGCTCCGCGCCGAGCAGGTTCCCGGCGCCTCTGAGCTCCAGGTCGCGCATGGAGATCTTGACGCCGCTGCCGAGCTCGGTATAGTCGCGGATGGCGGAAAGGCGCTTTTCGGCGACCTCCTTTAACAGCTTTCCGCCCTTGTAGAGCAGGAAGGCATAGGCCGTGCGGTTGGAGCGGCCCACGCGGCCGCGCAGCTGATACAGCTGGGCGAGGCCGAAACGGTCCGAATCCTGGATAATGATGGTATTCACGTTCGGGATATCCAGACCGGTCTCCACGATGGTGGTCGAGACCAGCACATCGATATCGCCGTTCACGAAGTCGAACATGATGCGCTCCAGCTCGCGCTCGTGCATCTGGCCGTGGGCGAAGGTCACCACGGCGTCCGGCACCAGCTCCTGGATGCGCGCGGTCACGCTTTCGATATTGCGGACCTTGTTGCAGATATAATAGACCTGGCCGCCGCGGGCCAGCTCCCGTGCGATGGCTTCGCGCACGATCTCCTCGTTGAACTCGGCGATATAAGTCTGGATGGGCAGGCGGTCGATGGGCGGATCCTTTAAGGTGCTCATGTCGCGGATGCCGATGAGGCTCATGTGCAGCGTACGCGGGATCGGCGTGGCGGTCATGCTGATGACGTCCACGTTTTCGCGCAGTTTTTTCAGCTTTTCCTTGTCGGAGACGCCGAAGCGCTGCTCCTCGTCAATGATCAGAAGTCCCAGATCTTTAAAGGAAACGTCGGCGGAGAGCAGGCGGTGCGTGCCGATCACGATATCGCAGGCGCCGCGCTTTAAATCCGCGACGGTCTTTTTCTGCTCGGCCGGCGTGCGGAAGCGCGACAGCAGACCCACCCGGATGGGGTAGTCCTTCATGCGCTCCGCAAAGGTCGTATAGTGCTGCTGCGCGAGGACCGTGGTAGGGACCAGATAGGCGACCTGTTTGGAGTCCTGCACGGCTTTGAAGGCGGCGCGGATCGCGATCTCGGTCTTGCCGAAGCCGACGTCGCCGCAGATGAGCCGGTCCATGATCTTGTGGCTCTCCATGTCGGCCTTCACGGCTTCGATGGCGTGGACCTGATCCTCGGTCTCCTCGTAGGGGAACTGCTCCTCGAATTCTTTCTGCCAGACGGAATCCTGAGAGAAGGCAAAGCCCTGGATGCGCTGACGCGTGGCGTAGAGTGCCACCAGATCCTTCGCGATCTGGCCGACCGCCTTTTTGACCCGCGTCTTGGTGGCGGTCCACTCGGCGCCGCCCAGCTTGTTTAACGCCGGCGGATTCTCCGTGTCGCGCGAGGCGTATTTTTCGATCTTGTTCATCTGCGAGACGGGGGCATAGAGATTGCCGCCGTCCCGGTAGCTGATCTTTAAGTAATCGCGGCCGATATTGTCCACGATCTTGCGCTCCACGCCCTGGAAAACGCCCAGGCCGTGGTCTTCGTGGATCACATAGTCGCCGACGGAGAGCTCGGAAAGGCCTACCACCGGCTTGCCGCCGCGCGAATAGCTCTTTTTGCTGCGGCTGCGTTTTTTGCCGAAGAGATCGCCTTCGGAGAGGATCGCCAGGCGGATGGCCGGAAATTCGTAGCTTTTATGCAGGCTGCCGCAGGTCACGAGGATCTGTCCGGGCTGCACGTCCTTTCCTTCCTCTTCGGCAAAAAAGGCGGGCAGCTCGTACTCGGCCAGCTGGTGCGCCAGACGCTCGGCGCGGCTGCGGGAAGCGGAGAGCAGGATCATGCGGTACTTCTCCCGCTCCATTTTCTTTAAGTCTGCGAGCAGCAGTTCCATCTGACCGCCGTAGGCGTGGATGGTCCGCGTTTCGACGGTAAAGCCTTTCTCCGCCTTGATGGGCCGGCCGCGGTACGGCAGGCCGGTCAGGATCAGGCAGCGCGGCCGGGACAGGAGCTGCCAGAGCTCCTCCGGCGCGTACAGGGAGAGCAGATCGGCGGCTTCGCCGGCCTCGGCGCGGTGCGCCGCGCTTTCCTGATATTCCTTCGTGACCGCGTCGGCCTTTTCCGCCATGCGCTCCGGCTCGTCCAGGATCAGGACGTCGGTACAGGAGAAATAGTCGAGGAGGCAGGAGAGGGAAACGCCTGCGGCGGAAGCGGCTGAGCCGGGATCCTTGCCCAGTTCATCCACGGGATAGATCCGGATTCCGTCCGTGTTTTCAAGGCTGCGCTGCGTCTCGGAATCGAAGAAGCGCACGGAATCGATCTCGTCGTCGAAGAATTCGATGCGGACGGGATTTTCCTCCGTGACGGGGAAGATATCCAGTATGCCGCCGCGCAGGGAAAATTCCCCGGGCGAGCGGGTAATGCTTTCGCGTTCGTAGCCGAGCCGGACCAGCTGCTTCACCAGATCGTTCGGTTCGGTGATATCGCCGGGCTCGAGGCGGATGATCTCTTTTTTCAGGGCGGCCGGAGAGATGAGACGGCAGAGCAGCGCGTCGACGGTCGTGACGATCAGGCGGTCCTTTTCCTCCAGCAGCGCTTTCAAAGCCGTCATGCGCTGGCGGGAGAGAAGGCTCCCGCGCACGTCCGCCCCGGAGAACAAGAGATCCCGCGCGGGGTAGAGCAGCGGATCCTTCGGCGCAAAGACCTGCGCGTCCTCGAAGATCTCGCGGGCCCGAACCTCATTGTAGGTGACGAAGAGGATGTTGGGGGAGGCGGCACCCTCCCCCGCGTCCGGGGGAGGGCAGGCCAGCTCCAGCCCCATATGCACGATCTCGGAATCCGTGCATCCGGACACGGCAAAAGGGGCCTTCTCCGTGAAGAGGGCCCTCTGCATGGCATCGAATTCGGCAAGCTTTGTCAGAGAACTGTTAAAGTTTTTCGCCATCCGGCCTGATCCTTTGATTGTATTCATTCATGGCGGCGCCGAGCCCGTTCTTTAAGGCCAGGAGCGCAGCCCGGGCGGCCCGTTCTTCGGCGGCCGCCGCTTCCTTGCGCTCGCCCGCGGACATCGTCCGCAGCACGAAGTCCACGAGGTCCATCCCATCCGGCTGCATCCCCACACCGATGCGGATGCGGGGGAACTGATCGGAGCCCAGCCGTTCGATGATGTTTTTTAAGCCGTTGTGGCCGCCGGCGCTGCCGCTCTTTCGGATGCGCAGCTGCCCCAGCGGGAGGTTTACGTCGTCGCAGATGACGAGCACGTCTTCCGGCGGGATTTTATAATAAGCCGCCAGCGGGGCGATGCACTCGCCGCTTAAATTCATGAATGTCAGCGGCTTGACCAGCAGCAGCTTTTCGCCTTCGCAGTACGCCGTGCCCGTCAGGCCGCCGCTGCGGTTCACATAAACGCGGCAATCCAAAAGCCGCGCCAGCTCATCGACGGCGTGCCAGCCCACGTTGTGGCGGGTCAGATCGTATTTTTCCCCGGGATTCCCGAGTCCGGCTATCAGCTTCATGGCCTTCTGCACCTCGCTTCGGCGACCAGTATAGCACACTCCGCCGGGCGGGACAAGAGTGATTCTGATTGACTTGCCGGCGGCATTTTGCTACACTGAATAAACAGGGCAAAGCCCGGATCTATATATTATAAGGAAAAAACAATGACCAGTCATAAAAGGATGAAGCACTTTTTCTTGGTGATTTCGGCAATCCTTCTTCTCGCCCCGGCGGGCTGCAGCATCGGCGGCCGGAAGGAGGTCGCGGTCAGCGGAGCGGTGAAGACGAAGACAGTCGAAGGCAGCGCCGTCTCGCTGACGGTAGAGGATATCACCGTAAGGATCGGCAGTTCGACGGGCGGTCCTAAGGTGGAGCTCATATCGGACGGCGGCAAAGCGCGCGTGGAAGTGGAAGCGCCGGAATCGCTGCTGGACGCGGTCGTGGTGAAGTTCTCCGGCAGTTCCCTGCGGGTTACCGCTGCACAGGACGGCCTCTATGTGACTTCGGAGCCGGTGAAGATCCGTCTGTATAACTATTCTTTCGAAAAACTGACGTTTTCCGGCGCCTGCGAAGTGACGGACGGGACCGGCCTCGGCGGGGCAGGAAAGGATCTCACGGTAAAGCTTTCCGGTGCGAGCAGTCTGAAGACGGAGCGGCTGACAGCGGCAAAGCTTGCGGCCGATCTTTCCGGCGCGAGCCGCCTGACGGCGGGAAAGATGGAGCTGGATTCTTTGAATCTGGACGTAAGCGGCGCTTCAGTCTTTTCCTGTCGGGACTGCACGGTGAAAACCAAATGCGAATGGCATATGGCCGGCGCTTCCACGCTGGAGCTGGCCGGGACCGGCAACGATCTGTTTGCGGTGATCAACGGCGCTTCCGCGGTGAAGGCGTTCGATTTTGAACAGAAGACCTGTACGCTGACCGTCAGCGGTGCTTCGACCGTGGAGTGCCGGATGACCGAAACGCTGGGCGGCAGCATTCTTCACGGCTCCAGTGTGTATTATAAAGGAGATCCGCAGACTCTGGTCGAGGTCAGCAGCAGCGCAAAGCTGGAGAAGAAGTAAGCACGGATAAAAGCCGGTGAAAAACAACCTTCGGTGTCATCCTGAGCGCAGCCGCGAAGAGGCGGAGTCGAAGGATCTTGCGGCGAACCTCCTCGCGCGAAGCACGAGGTTCAAGATTGCGAAGCAATTTACTTTGCACATATTGCCCCTTTGGGGCAAAGATTCCTCGCTTTGCTCGGAATGACACATTCGGGAATTTTTACAGCTCCGGTGGTGGATGAAGTTATATGCATCAAAAAGGAGAACGTTCATGAAGAAAATTGCGATCATTACCGGCGCGTCCAGCGGGATGGGCCGCCGCTTCGCCGAAACGGTAAAGACCTTTGCTCCGGTCGATGAGATCTGGGCGATCGCCCGGCGCGCGGACCGCTTGGAGGAATTGAAGAAGACCGCCCCGTACCCGGTACGGCCGGTCGCGCTGGACTTAAGCAGCCCGGATGCGCCGACGGAACTGGAGCAGCTGCTGAAAGAAGAGCAGCCGGCCGTCCGCCTGCTGGTCAACGCCAGCGGCTTCGGCAAGTTCGAGGCGACGGAGAAAACGCCCCTGGCCGACAATCTGAACATGATCGATTTAAACTGCCGGGCGGTGGCGGCTCTCTGCCAGCTCTGCCTGCCGTACATGCAGGAGGGCTCACGGATCGTCAACATCGCGTCCGTGGCGGCGTTTCAGCCGATTCCTTACATTAATGTATATGGAGCGACGAAGGCTTTCGTGCTGTCCTACAGCCGTGCCTTAAACCGCGAGGTGAAGCCGCGCGGCATCCGCGTGATGGCGCTCTGCCCCTTCTGGACGAAGACGGAGTTCTTCGACCGGGCGGTGATCACGAAAGAGGCCGTGGTAAAGAAGTACGTGGCGATGTACGATCCGAAAGATATCGTGCGGCGCGCCTGGCGCGATTTAAAGCGCGGCAAAGACGTGAGCATCTACGGCTTTAAGGCCCGCGGGCAGGCGGCGCTGGTGAAGATCCTGCCGCACAGGCTGGTCATGGATATCTGGATGAAGCAGCAGAAGCTGTAGATCCGCTGCGGGGCAGACCGTACAACAGAGAACAGGAGAGAATCCAATGAAAAAGAAGATCGATACGGAAACGGTCCGCAATACGGCCATCCTTCTCACGGCGGCCGCGCTGGTCTTTACGGTGCTGGTCCGCTTTGTCAATGTCCAGCCCATCGGGCCGAACGGTTCCGAAGTCGGCTTTGCGTCTGTCAACAAGGCGGCGGCGGAGGCCATCGGTGTGAGCATCTTCTGGTACGAGATCAGCCAGACGCTGGGGATCCTGGCGATCCTGGTCTGCGTCTTTTTCGCGGCATTGGGCGCCTATCAGCTGATCCGCGAAAAAAGCATCCGGAAGGTCGACAGGCGCATTCTGGCGCTGGGCGGGCTGTATGCCGTGACAGTCTTCCTGTACGTCCTTTTCGACAAGCTGGCCATTAATTACCGGCCGGTCCTGGAAAACGGCGTGCTGGAGCCGTCTTACCCGTCCTCCCATACCATGCTGAGCCTGGTCGCCTTCGGCAGTGTCTTCCTGCTGGTCCGCCGGTTCTTTGCGGAAGCGAAGCCCCGCCGGATCATCGGTGCGGCCGCACTGGTCCTGCTGGTTCTGACCGTGCTCTCCCGTCTGCTTTCCGGTTTCCACTGGCTGACGGATATCATCGGGGGGATCCTGATTGCCGCCGCGCTGCTGGCCTGGTTCGCCTGGCTGCTGGACCGCCCGAAGAAGAGACGAAATAAAAAGGCATAAAGCCGCTTTGAGGGGGAACCCCCTATATCTTGTGGTGCCGGAAGAGGCGGCGACAAGATATAGGACGACTTAATAATATAAAGAAAAATACTGAAAAATACTTGAAAAATAAAGCTTGCTTTTTGCAGGTCCTTGTGGTAAACTCGCCCTTGCTGTGACATTGATAGCTGTGAAGCGCGAGGTTGCTGCCCGCCCGTGGCAGGTTTTCCGTGGAGCGAATGTCATGTTAGGAAACTGACGGCAAGTCACTGTACCAAAGGATCTGTGAAAAACAGAGATCACGTGTGCAGGTCTTCAGGACACACACGGAAGCGTGTACAGTCACCGCTTGTCGTACTTCCCCAGTACGAATAAGGAGGCGACTATTTTTATGGCAAAAGAACGCATCATGAGAATCATTCTGAAGGCTTATGATCACCAGTCCGTGGACGCGAGCGCGGCCCAGATCGTGGACGTCGTGAAGAAGAACGGCGTTGAAGTGAGCGGTCCGGTTCCCCTTCCTACCAAAAAGGAAGTGGTCACCATCATCCGTGCGGTGCATAAGTACAAGGATTCCCGGGAACAGTTCGAGCAGAGGACCCATAAGAGACTGATCGACATCATGAATCCGAATCAGAAGATCATCACGGCCCTCTCCACTCTGGAAGTTCCGGCCGGCGTCTTCATCCAGATCAAGATGAAGAACAACTAACCTCATCCACCGCCTTCGGCGGTCCCCCTTCCCCAGAGGGGAAGGCAAATTTACGGGCAGACCCGGGCGGCTTTACGCCCGACAAAACAGACGCGAACGCGTCAAATATCATTCTAGTATGCGCATGAAAGTGCGCCGCTGTAGGAGGAAACATGAAGAAAGCAATCTTAGGTACCAAAGTCGGAATGACACAGATTTTCGACGAGAACGGCGTGTTAACGCCCGTCACGGTGCTTCTGGCCGGGCCCTGCGTGGTTACGCAGATCAAGACCCCCGAGACCGACGGCTATGCCGCGGTTCAGGTCGGCTTCGGCGACATCAAGGAAGCCCGCGTGAACAAGCCTCGCAAGGGACATTTCGCCAAGGCCGGCGCCGCTAACAAGCGCTTCGTCCGCGAGCTGAAGCTGGAAGGCAATTTCGAACTCGGCCAGGAGATCAAAGCTGACCTGTTCGCTGCCGGCGACAAAGTGGACGCGACCGCCATTTCCAAGGGCAAAGGCTTCCAGGGCGCCATCCACCGTCACGGACTGCACCGCGGTCCCATGGCCCACGGCTCCAAGTATCACCGCCATGCCGGTTCCAACGGCGCCTGCTCCGATCCCAGCCGGGTATTCAAGGGCAAGAAGATGGCCGGTCAGATGGGTCACAAGCGCATCACCATCCAGAACCTGGAAGTGATCCGCGTGGATGCCGAAGACAACCTGATCCTGGTCAAGGGCTCCGTCCCCGGCCCCAAGAAGTCTCTCGTGACCTTAAAAGAGAGCGTCAAGGCGTAAGGATCTTAAGGAAAGGAGAAACCCACGATGGCAAAAGTATCCCTTTATAATATGAAGGCCGAAACCGTCGGCGAGATCGAATTAAACGACGCCGTCTTCGGTGTGGAAATCAACGAGCATCTGGTTCACATGTCTGTCGTGCAGCAGCTGGCGAACAACCGTCAGGGCACGCAGCAGGCCAAGACCCGCGGCCAGGTCAGCGGCGGCGGCAAGAAGCCCTGGAGACAGAAGGGCACCGGTCACGCCCGTCAGGGTTCGACGAGAGCTCCGCAGTGGAAGGGCGGCGGCGTTGTGTTCGCTCCCGTGCCGCGCGACTACAGCTTTAAGCTGAACAAGAAGGAAAAGAGAGCCGCGTTAAAGAGCGCTCTGACCAGCCGGGTCGAAGAAGGCAAGATCTTCGTCGTAGACGACCTCGCCATGGACGAGATCAAAACGAAGAAGTTCCAGGAAACGCTGGACGCCTTCAAGCTCGACAAAGCGCTGGTGGTGCTGGATGAGCTGGATCAGAACCTGATCCTCTCCGCCCGGAACATCCCGGACGTCAAGACCGCACAGGTCAACAGCATCAACGTGTTCGACATTTTAAAGTATGACAGCCTGCTGATCAGTGAATCGGCGGTGCACACGATCGAGGAGGTGTACGCATAATGGCAGACCTGAAATACTACGACGTGATCCTTCGTCCGGTCATCACCGAAAAGAGCATGGATCTGATGTCCCAGAAGAAATACACCTTCTACGTACATCCGGATGCCACCAAGACTCAGGTGAAGGATGCGGTCGAAAAATTGTTTGCCGGAACCAAGGTTGCCGCCGTCAACACCATGAACTGTGACGGAAAGCTTCGCCGCCGGGGCATGACCCAGGGCAAGACCGCGAAGAGCAAAAAGGCAATCGTATCTCTGACCGCCGACAGCGCGGAAATCGAGATCTTCGAAGGGCTGTAAAGCGCCTTCCCCTATACGGCCTATCCGGCGCCGTGACAAGAAAAACAAGGAGAACAGTTTATTATGGGCATTAAAAAGTATAATCCCTATACTCCGTCCAGACGGCAGATGACCGGCCTCGACTTCGCGGCTGTGACCAAGAAGACCCCGGAAAAGTCTCTGACGGACATTTTAAAGAAGAATGCCGGCCGCAACAATCAGGGTAAGATCACCGTGAGACATCAGGGCGGCGGCATCCGCAGAAAATACCGCATCATCGATTTCAAGCGCAACAAGAAGGACGGCATTCCCGCGAAGGTTATCGGCGTCGAGTACGATCCGAACCGCACCGCCAACATCGCTCTGATCTGCTACGCGGACGGCGAGAAGGCTTACATCCTGGCTCCCGAAGGCCTGACCGACGGCATGGAAGTCGTCAGCGGCCCCGATGTGGAAGCGAAGCTCGGCAACTGCCTGCCGCTGGCCAACATCCCGGTCGGTGCTCAGGTCCACAACATCGAGCTGGTTCCCGGCCGCGGCGGCCAGATGGTCCGCGCAGCGGGCGGCAGCGCCCAGCTGATGGCCAAGGAAGGCAAGTTCGCGACCCTGCGTCTGCCCTCCGGCGAGATGAGAATGGTCCCCATCAACTGCCGCGCCATCATCGGCATCGTCGGCAACGGCGAGCACAACCTGGTGAACCTCGGCAAGGCCGGCCGCAAGCGCCACATGGGCATCCGCCCGACGGTCCGCGGTTCCGTCATGAACCCGAACGACCACCCGCACGGCGGCGGCGAAGGCAGAGCGCCGATCGGACGTCCCGGTCCTTCCACCCCTTGGGGCAAGCCGGCTCTGGGTTACAAGACCCGCGCCAAGAAGAAACAGTCCAACAAGATGATCGTTCGCAGACGCGACGGCAAGTCGGTGAAATAAGGAGGTTTAGAAAATGTCTCGTTCATTAAAAAAAGGCCCTTTCGCCGATGAGCATCTGTTAAAGAAGATCGATGCGTTGAATGCCAGCGGTCAGAAGACCGTCATCAAGACCTGGTCCCGCCGTTCCACCATTTTCCCGAGCTTCGTGGGGCACACGATCGCCGTTCATGACGGCCGCAAGCACGTCCCGGTGTACGTCACCGAAGACATGGTCGGCCACAAGCTGGGCGAGTTCGTTGCCACCCGGACCTACCGCGGACATGGCAAGGACGAGAAGAGCACCAGAACCAGATAAGCGGAAGGAGGTATCATTCATGGCAAAAGGACACAGATCCCAAATCAAACGGGAAAGAAATGCACAGAAGGACACCCGCCCTTCGGCTAAACTCTCCTACGCGAGAATTTCCGTAACGAAAGCCTGCTTCGTGCTGGACGCGATCCGCGGCAAAGATGCGAACACTGCGCTGGCCATCGTGCAGTACAACCCCCGTTACGGCTCCGAAATCATTACCAAGCTGCTCAAGTCCGCCATCGCGAATGCGGAGAACAACAACGGACTGGATGCCGACAAGCTCTATGTAGCCGAGTGCTACGCGAACAAGGGACCGACCATGAAGCGGATTCATCCCAGAGCACAGGGCCGCGCCTATCGCATCGAAAAGCGCATGAGCCACATCACCATCGTTCTGGATGAAAAGCAGTAAGGAGGAAGAAAATGGGACAGAAAGTTAATCCTCATGGTTTAAGAGTCGGCGTGATCAAGGGCTGGGATTCCGTATGGTATGCGGACGGCAAGGACTTTGCCGACAACCTGGTCGAAGATCAGAAGATCCGTGAATTTTTAAAGAAGAAGCTGTACGACTCGGGTGTTTCCCATATCAACATCGAGCGGGCTTCCGACAGAGTCAAGGTCACTGTGCATACCGCCAAGCCCGGTATGGTCATCGGCAAGGGCGGCGCGGATATCGAAAAGCTGAAAGCCGAAGTGCAGAAGCTGACCGCCAAGAAGCTGCTGATCGACGTCAAGGAGATCAAGCGCCCCGATAAGGAAGCGCAGCTGGTTGCCGAGAACATCGCCCATCAGCTGGAGAACCGTATCGGTTACCGCCGGGCCGTCAAGTCCAACATGAGCCGTGCGTTAAAGAGCGGCGCGCTGGGCATCAAGGCTTCCGTCGGCGGACGTCTGGGCGGCGCGGACATTGCCCGCACCGAGTTCTACAGCGAAGGCACCATCCCGCTGCAGACCCTGCGTGCCGACATCGACTACGGTTTCGCCGAGGCGAACACCACCTACGGCAAGCTGGGCGTCAAAGTCTGGATCTACAAAGGTGAGGTGCTTCCCACCAAGAAAAACAAGGAAGGGAGCGAGAACTGATCATGTTAATGCCGAAAAGAGTAAAGCGCCGCAAACAGTTCCGCGGTTCCATGGCCGGCAAGCCTACCCGCGGTACGAAGATCAGCTACGGTGAATACGGTCTGATCTCGACCGAACCGGCCTGGATCAAATCCAATCAGATCGAGGCTGCCCGTGTTGCTATGACCCGTTACATCAAGCGTGGCGGCAAGGTCTGGATCGATATCTTCCCGGACAAGCCCGTGACCACCAAGCCGGCCGAGACCCGTATGGGCTCCGGCAAGGGCACCGTGGAATACTGGGTCGCCGTGGTCAAGCCCGGCCGCGTTCTCTTTGAGATCGCCGGTGTTCCGGAAGAGACCGCGAGAGAAGCGCTGCGTCTGGCCATGCACAAGCTGCCCGTCAAGTGCAAGATCGTTGCCAAGGCGGATTTAGAAGGCGGTGAAGCGAATGAAGAGTAATGATTATCTGAAGGATTTAAACAAGATGACGGCAGATCAGCTGAAGGAAGAACTGGTCACTGCGAAGAAGGAGCTCTTCAACCTCCGCTTCCAGAACGCCACCAACCAGCTGAGCAACACGGCCCGCATCACGCAGGTCCGCCGCAATATCGCCCGCATTCAGACCCTGATCCGGGCCAAGGCCGAGTAAGGAGGAGTAAGACGTGGAAAGAAATCTTAGAAAGACCCGTACCGGTAAGGTGATCAGCGACAAGATGGACAAGACCGTCGTCGTCGCGATCGAGGACCACGTAAGACATCCGCTGTACGGCAAGATCGTTAAGAGAACCTATAAGTTAAAAGCCCACGACGAAGAGAACCAGTGCGGCATCGGTGATACCGTCAAGGTCATGGAGACCCGCCCGCTGTCCAAGGACAAGCGCTGGAGAGTGGTCGAGATCGTCGAAAAGGCGAAGTAAGCCGGGAGGAGGAAGCAAATGATTCAACAGGAAAGCAGACTGAAAGTTGCTGACAATACCGGCGCCCGCGAGATCCTGTGCATCCGCGTGGTGGGAGGCTCCGTCCGCCGCTATGCCAATATCGGCGACGTGATCATTGCCACCGTCAAGGATGCTGCCCCCGGCGGCATGGTCAAGAAAGGCGACGTGGTGAAGGCCGTTGTGGTCCGCACCAAGCACGGCGCCCGCCGCAAGGACGGATCCTACATCAAGTTTGACGAGAACGCCGCGGTCATCATCCGCGAAGACAAGACCCCCAGAGGTACCCGTATCTTTGGGCCGGTAGCCAGAGAGCTCCGTGACAGACAGTTCATGAAGATCGTTTCCCTGGCTCCCGAAGTACTGTAAGGAGGACTCATTCATGTCTATGTCTAAGATCAAAGTCGGTGATACCGTCCGTATCATCGCCGGCAAAGATAAAGGCCGTGAAGGGAAAGTCCTGCGCATCGACCACAAGGCCGGCCGCCTGGTCGTCGAAGGCGCCAACATGATCACCAAGCACAACAAGCAGAACGCCCAGAATCCGAACGGCGGCATCCTGAAGATCGAAGGCACCATCGATATGTCCAACGTGATGCTCTTAAAGGACGGCAAGCCCGTCCGCGTCGGCTTCACCGAGAAGGACGGCAAGAAGGTCCGCGTTGCCAAGACCGCAAACGGCCCGGTGGTCATTGATTAAGGAGGTTCAAAGTGAGCAGCAGATTAAAAGAAATGTATCAGAATGAGATCGTTCCCGCTTTGACCAAGAAGTTCGGCTACAAGAACATCATGCAGGTCCCGAAGCTCGACAAGATCGTCGTGAACATGGGCGTCGGCGAAGCCAAGGAAAACGCCAAGCTTTTAGAGAGCGCCATGAAGGACCTGGAGATCATCACCGGCCAGAAGCCCATCATGACCACGGCCAAGAAGTCCATCGCGAACTTCAAGATCCGTGAAGGCATGAAGATCGGCTGCAAGGTCACCCTGCGCGGCGACCGCATGTACGAATTCCTGGACCGTCTGGTGAACCTGTCCCTGCCCCGCGTGCGTGACTTCCGCGGCGTGAACCC
>JAFZRH010000004.1 GCA_017619975.1 Lachnospiraceae bacterium
GGGCATTAAGCCCTTCGGACCCAGGATACGGCCCAGACGGCCGACGACGCCCATCATATCGGGGGTCGCAACGCAGACGTCGAAATCCAGCCAGCCTTCGTTCTGGATCTTCGGGATCAGCTCTTCCGCGCCGACATAGTCAGCGCCGGCATTGCGGGCTTCGTCAGCCTTTAATCCCTTCGCGAACACTAATACGCGGACGGTCTTGCCGGTGCCGTGAGGCAGAACCACGGCGCCGCGGATCTGCTGATCGGCGTGACGGCCGTCGCAGCCGGTGCGCAGGTGGACTTCAACGGTCTCATCGAACTTGGCGGAGGCCATCTTCTTGACCTGAGCCAGCGCAGCGTCGGCATCAAAGACCTGGAAACGGTCGTAGCTCTTAACGGCTTCTTTGTATTTCTTTCCTCTGAACATCGTGCTGCCTCCTTACTCTTCCACTACGATACCCATGCTGCGGGCGGTACCGCAGATCATGCTGGTGGCGGCTTCGATGCTGGCGGCGTTTAAGTCGGGCATCTTCTGCTCCGCGATCGCGCGGGCATCAGCCATCTTGATGGTAGCGACTTTGTTCTTGTTGGGAGCGCCGGAACCGGACTTGATGCCGGCGGCTTTCTTTAACAGAACGGGGGCGGGCGGGGTCTTGGTCACGAAGGAGAAGGTTCTGTCCGCGTAAACGGTGATGACGACGGGGATGATCGTGTCGCCCATATTCGCCGTGCGGGCATTGAATTCCTTGGTGAATCCAACGATGTTCACACCGTGCTGACCTAAAGCAGGTCCGACGGGCGGAGCCGGCGTAGCCTTGCCGGCCGGGATCTGCAGCTTGACAAAAGCTGTGATTTTCTTTGCCATTTTGGTTTCCTCCTAAAAGTATTCCGGAATGCTCCGGGTTCGTGGTGTGAGGAGAAGGTCCTCTTCCACTTACAGCCGCTTGACCTCCGTAAACGCCAGCTCCACCGGCGTAGGACGGCCAAACATATCAACGTGAATGGTAACGCTCTGTTTCCCTTCGTTGATCGTTTTAATAACGCCCGCGGTGCCTTCCCAGACACCGGAGATGACGGTGACGGTATCCCCGACCTTGAAATCGATCACAAGGTTCTCGTTGTGGATACCCATCCGGTCCACCTCCTCCTGGGACAGGGGGACGGGCTTGCTTCCCGGACCGACGAAGCCGGTCACGCCGCGGGTATTCCGCACGACGTACCAGGTGTCGTCGTTCATCACCATGTGAATGATGACGTAGCTGGGAAACATTTTTTTCTGGGTGACCTTCTTGACGCCGTCTTTGACCTCCACCACGTCCTGCATGGGGACGGCCACCTCCAGGATCTCGTCCTGAAGCTTCCGGTTCTCGATGGTCATCTCGAGGTCGGCCTTTACCTTATTCTCATAACCAGAATAGGTATGGACCACGTACCACTTTGCTTCTGCTGTCGCTTCTGCCATCGGTCTCTCCTATTTGATAATGAGGCCCAGACCGAATTTGACGATCGCGTCAATGATGGCGATCAGCACGCCCAGGACCACGCCGAAAAATACGACGGCTCCGGTCTCCTTGGCGACAGTCTCCTTATTCGGCCAGATGATCTTCTTGAATTCCGCTTTTACGCTCTTGAAGAAGCCGGTCTTCCGGACGGGAGCTTCCTGTTTCTTTTCTTCCTGTTTCTTTTCTTCCGCCATGGTGGTTCTCCCGGATTACTTGCTCTCTCTGTGCAGAGTGTGCTTCTTGCAGAAGGGGCAGTACTTCTTGGTCTCCATCCGTTCGGGATGGTTCTTTTTCTCCTTGGTGGTGTTGTAGTTTCTCTGCTTGCATTCCGTGCAGGACAAGGTGATTCTGGTGCGCATTCTTGCTACCTCCCTTTATTTTCCGCGGCTTTTTGCGGCGGGCCCGCTTCCGAAATTCCATACGAAAAAAAAGGACCGGAAACGCGGCTCTGCTACTATAGCAGATGCGTCCCCGGTCTGTCAACAGGTTTTTTCAGATTTTTTACAGCTTTTTACAGTTCCCAGCCGGCCAGCCAGTCGGAGAAGAAATTGTAGAGGGCATCCATCCGTTCCGCCAGCTCCGCGCCGCGGTTCAGCGTGTAGATATAATCTTCCTGCCCGAATTCCTCCACGTATTTCTTTTCCATCGTGTACTCGCCGTTCTTCAGGGCCGCGACGGCCTCGTCCGCCAGCTGCTTCGCGGAAGAAATATTGTCGACCAGCGCGCTGAACGCGGTGTCGCTGATCTTCAGAATGCGTTTCTGCAGATTTTCAAAATATCCCTCTTTGTATCCGTAATTGAACTGTGCGCCGTCTTTTTCGAGATAACGCACGGCATCCGCGGCATAAAGATAGTATCCCGTAACCGTCTTGCCGTCCTTGTCCGTGTAGGAATTGACTTTGTACGTCGGCCACTTGCAGACAAAATTGACGTAATTGTACATATCGTACAGTTCGTTGATGATGCCGCTGGAAGAAAGATCCTGCCAGAGCTTCAGTTCCGCCGAAAGGTCCTCATCCTTCAGGATCCGGTAGGTGGCGTCTTCGATCTTGAAGGAAAAGCGGTAGCCGTAAAGATCCGTAAAAGGATTGGAAGCATCTTTGGCCACGACCAGCCGTCCGGTCACACGAATAGCCTGGACCGTATAGGTGAAAGTTTCGCCCTTCCGGGGATAGACCTCCATGGTATTTGCCAGCTGCGTGGTGTTGGGCACACAGAAAGGGCAGGACTGGAACGGCATATTCATCAGGAAGATGAAAGACCCGTCGGCGGGGGAACTGGTCGCCATATAGCCGTTGATCGCGACCGTTTTCCCGTTGATGGATTTCAGATAGTCATAGCCGGCCGCCTGTTTGAAGCTCAGCGGGACCGCCTCTCCTCCGCTGTCCCGGCCGCAGGCTCCGAGCAGCAAAGCGGCCAGACAGACCGTTAAAAGCAAAGCGCCGCAGCGAAATGTTTTTGTCTTCATGGTTTCCGTCCTTTTTTTGTTACGCATTTTCCGCGCTGTCCCTCCGTGCCATCAGGGCCGTCCACACGGCCGTCGGCAGGACACTGACCGCCAGAACGCCGAGCAGAATCAGAATCTCGGGCCAGTAGACCGCCCGTGCACTTAAGACGACGCCCATATGGGAGACAAAATCTCCCATGAAAGCCAGGCAGACCCGGGAAAGCGCAAAAGCGGCGCCGACAGCAACCAGACCGATCAGCAGGTTCTGGATCAGATATAAGAGATTGATCTTTCCGGCGCTGATGCCGATCAGCCGCATCAGAGCGATCTCCTTCTTCGCGTGATAGGTGTTCAGCAGGGTGATGATTCCGATAATGGCAAAATTCATCACGAGGATCACGGCGCAGAGAACAAACACGATATATTTCGTCTGGTCCGCCTCGTTCAGGACTTCGCGGACGACTGCCATCGGCTCGATTGCCTGCAGCGAGTAAGAATGCCCTTCCTCCGTCGTGACGATCTTGTTCTTGTAATCGTTCACCAGAGTCATGGCGTACGTCGGATTGACGGTCCGCACCAGCACCGCGCAGACCATCCCGTCCATATCCTCGTGGTCGTGTTCTTCGTTTTCCTCGTGTTCGTGCTCCTCTTCCTCGTGCTCATGCACTTCCCAGATCGAACGAAGCTGCGTAAATACGGTCTTATCGTAGACAGTGCCTGTCTTTTCGAGGATCCCGGCCACGGTAAACGGAGTCTTGTGCACTTCCGTGGCCGAATGCGACGTCAGGATCTCATCGCCCACATGAAGACCGCACACCTCGGCGACCGTGGATCCGACGACGACCTGCATATCTCCGGCTTTATCAAACAGCTGACCGTCTTTGATCTGTTTTCCGCTTAAGTAGTCCGGCGTCGTTCCGACGATAGAAAAGCCGTTGTAGCTGTCCGCCATGGCGAACGGAATGACCTGCGTCACGCGGGAATCCATTTCCAGCTCATTGACGACGCGGTAAGGGATGGTCCCCAGCGGCGCATCCGTGAAATACATGGTATTCATGGCGAGCTGGGTCTGGCTGCCGGCCGGTCCCACGATTGCCGAATAATAGCCGGCGGTCCCCGTGATGCCCCGCTCGACCTGCGCGGAGACGTTGTAGGCCAGGACCGCGACGCCTGCCGATACCAGGATGGAGAGAACGATCAGAATACACTGGACCTTTTTGACGGCGAGGTTTTTCAAAGCAAATTTCAGCATGCTGCGTCACCTCCCGCGGTCTTGTCCCCCGCATACCCCGTTATTTCGTTCATATCGATCGTCACGTCAAAATACGGCGTCAGCCGCTCGTCATGAGAAACGACGATCAGGGTTTTTCCTTTGGCCGCCCGGCTGAGCTCTTCCACCACCTGCTCTCCGATCCGGAAATTCAGGTTTCCGGTCGGTTCATCCGCCAGTATGATATCCGGATTTTTCACGAGCGCCCGGACGACCGCCACACGCTGTTTCTGCCCGCCGGACAGATTTCTGACCTTTTCATTCTTTTTATTTCCGATCCCGAGCGTCTCCAGCAGCTGATCCGCGCCAGACGTATCGATCCCTTCCAGATCCAGGATACGGATGTTGTCCCGCACGCTCATATCCTGTATCAGTTTGAAATCCTGAAAAATATAACCGATCCGGCGGATCCGCAGCCTGTCTTTTTCATGCTGGGAAAGCGCG
Organism: Lachnospiraceae bacterium; assembly: GCA_017619975.1. GTDB lineage: Bacteria > Bacillota > Clostridia > Lachnospirales > Lachnospiraceae > UBA6987. The sequence continues at coordinate 4,651 of JAFZRH010000004.1, forward strand.
GAAACGCAGAGGTCGTCCAGAAAGATCTCCCCGGCGGTCGGCGTCAGAACCCCGGCGATCAGATTCAGCAGGGTCGACTTGCCGCAGCCGGAAGCCCCCAGCAGGATATAGGACTTTCCCGTCTCAAAGGTCAGATCCTTATACCGGATGAGCGCCTCGTTTTTGAACTGCATCGACAGATTTCTGGTGAGAATCATACAGGATCCTTTCTTAAGCAAAAGAATCAGGCGGGCAGCGGCTCGCCTGATAAAATTATATACCTTTTTGCCGTTTCGTCAAGAACCGCTCCGCGTGCTTTTCGGCGGACATTCAGGACACAGTGGGGGCTGTGAAAAAACGGCATCCCGTGTCATTCTGAGCGACGGCAAAAGCAATTGCTTTTGCCGGAGTCGAAGAATCTTTTCTCTTGCAGCAGTAAGAGAATTCGCCCTTCGGGCGAAAGATCCTTCGCTATGCTCAGGATGAC
>JAFZRH010000038.1 GCA_017619975.1 Lachnospiraceae bacterium
AATTCTTTCCATAGGGCCAGTCCTCCGCATTAGTTTTTGTTCGTCAAACTTATTCTAACACGTCGGGCTGGTCTTTCTCTATGCCCAGAAAAAATCCCACAACTATTTTACACTATCTTGCATCTCGATATCATAGACGCTGTCCGCATCGTCCTCGACGTACACGTCCAGGCGGATGCCGTGGAAGAAGAAGGAATCGGACAGATCCCGTTCTCTTTCAACAAATTCCAGCCGGCGGATGCGGATGCCAAGCACGAGCTCCAGGAAATGCTTGCAGATCGCGGGTTCACGCATAACTTCAGAAAAGGCAAAGTCATTGCCCAACGGAATATGACGAAAATCTATCATTTCGCACGTCACCTCATTTCATATTCGATTGTTTTTGGAAAATAGTCGGAAATGTCAGCGCTGAGGGGCCGTCCTGAGAACGGCTGTCCGAGAGAATCGTAACAGAACGCGGCGCGGAAAGCAAGCTTTGGAGCGATACGTTTTGCATCCCTCTGACTCCGAAACAGCCGGTTTTCGCAGATAACGCAAGCCCCCCTCTCTCCTTTTTCTTGACAAAGCGGAGGCGGAGGGGTAATATGGCGCCATGGGAGAAAATACACCTAAAAAGAAGAAAAGCTGGATCTGGACCCTGCTGTTCGTGCTGCTGAACGTGGGGGTCCTGCTTTGGATCGGCTTAAGCGAGCTGAAGCGCCGGCGGGAAAGCGGGACGGGGTTCGCGGATATCAGTATCCGCTGGATCTTCTTCGCGCTCTCGGTCCTGTGCTTTCTGATCATGCTCCTGTCGGAATCCGGCAAGCTCTACTCCCTCATCAAGCGGCTGACGCAGAAAAAAGACTTTCCGACCGCCGTCAAGGCGACCGTATACGGCTACTATTACGATAATATCACCCCGTCCGGCGCCGGCGGACAGCCTTTCCAGATCATGTATCTGCGCAAGCGCGGCCTGCCGAACGGCGCCAGCCTGGCCATCCCGGTCTATTCCTTTCTGATCTATCAGATCACCTTCGTGCTGACGGCCGGCCTCGTCTTCCTGCTGTTTCACAATACTTTTGATTATCCCACCATCCGCGTGACGGCGAATATCGGCCTTTTCTGCTGCTCCCTGATTCCCCTCGGGATCATTCTGGCGGCGGTCTTCCCGCGCGTCATGGCCAAGATCGTCATGGTGATCCTGCGCGGACTCGCCGCGCTGCGGATCATTAAAAATCCGGAGGAAAAGGGCGATAAGATCATCCGTCATCTGACGGAGTACAGTGAAGCCATCAACTACATCAACAAGCACCGGCGGCTCTCCCTGGAGATGATCCTGCTTTCGGTGCTGTTCCACGTCGCGCGCTGCAGCCTGCCCTATTTTATCCTGCGCTCCTTCGGCGCCGAAGCGGATTATCTTTATACTCTGGTCGCCACCTACTATTTGTACGCCGCCATTAAGATCATCCCGACGCCCGGCGGCGCCGGCGCGGCGGAGGCTTCCTTCTATCTGATTTTCTCCGAGCTGCCCGAACCCGGCCTGATCTTCTGGGCCATGCTGGTCTGGCGCTTTTTCTGCGATTATATCTTCCTTCTCGGCGGAATGGCCTTGACCGGCTGGGATTATCTCATGGAGAAGCGGCGCCTGCGGCGTCTGAAACGCCAGCAGGAGCGCGACGCGGCCCGTCAGGCCCGGGAGGAAAAAAAGGAGACCCGCCGGCTCGAAAGGGAAGCGCTGGAAAAAGCCCTCGAAGAGCAGGAAAAAGCAAAAGAAGCGGAACGGGAAGCCCAACAGAAAGCCCGGGAGGAAGAACGGGCCGCCCGTCGGGGAAAACGAAAAGGCAAGAAAAAAGACGGGGAAAGCCCGTCTGAGGAAAACACCTGAAAAGATGCCGGAAAAACACGCTGCAGTGTCATTCCGAGCAAAGCGAGGAATCCTTGCCGCAAAGCGGCAATATGCGCCTTACAGGCGCAGGATCCTTCGACTCGCTTCGCTCGCTCAGGATGACACAAAAAGCGTGTTATTTCAGCTCCTCTAAATTTCCGAAGGATCCAGCACGTCCCGGAGGCCGCCCGTAAACAGCGTAAAGGCGATGAGCAGCACGGAGATGACAAGCGCTGGCAGCAGTGTCTGCAGCGGGTAGAGCTCCAGTACCGGCCACGCACCGGATAGAAGCGTGCCGAGCGACGGCTCCGGCGCCGGGATCCCCAGGCCGATATAAGCCAGGAAGGATTCCGTAAAGATGGCGGACGGGACCGCCATCATGGCGCCGGTCAGAAGCGGGGACAGTGAATTCGGCAGGATATGCCGGAAGATCAGCCAGCCGTCCGAAGCGCCCATCATCCGGGAAGCCAGGACATATTCCCGCGTCTTGTTCCGGAGGAACTGAGCACGCACCAGCTGTGCGGTCTGGGTCCAGCCGCGCACCGCGAGCGCCAGGATCATTGTTTTGATGCCGGTCCCGAACAGCATGATGAACAGGCTGCAGATGACCACGTTCGGGATGGAGCGGATGATCTCGGCGAAGCGCATCAGGATCAGGTCCGTTTTGCCGCCGAAATAACCGCAGACAGCCCCGTACAGGGTTCCGATGAGAAGATCCGCCGTCACCGCGATCAGGGCGATCAGCAGCGATACGCGCGTGCCCCGCCAGAGCCGGGTCCACAGATCGCGGCCCATCTGGTCCGTTCCGAACCAGAAGTTCACGTCCTCTCCCACCCCTTTATACACATAATAATCCACGACGACGTCGCAGTATTCCGTGCCGGAGGGCGCGGTATAGCGGTTTTTGATGCGGATCACGGAGCCTTCCGGGTATTTTTCCGTATCCGAAAGACCGTCCACCCGCCGGTCTTTTAAGGTCGCCCGGCCGCTCGCGATGCCCAGCTTTTTCAGGAACGGGATCCGGGGCGGCATATCGGAAAGATACTCTCCCGCTTCGTTCGTGAGCTGCTCCCGGTAGGAGTAGGGCGTCATCATCGGGCCGAAAAGCGCAATCAGGATCAGGAACAGCAGAATGCCGAGCGCCGCCCGCGCGGCCTTGTTTTTTTTCAGCTTTTTACGCATGTCTGCCACCTCCCAGCCGGATCCGCGGATCGATAAAGCCGTAGGAAAGATCCGTGATCAGCACCGTCAGCAGATGGATCAGGGCGTAAAAGAACAGCACGGAGATCGTAAGGAAGTGATCCTGTGCCTGGATCGACTGCGTCACCAGGCCGCCGACGCCCGGGATGCCGAAAATGCGCTCCACGACCAGTGAACCGGAGAGGATGCCGGTAAACATCGGCACGATGACCGGCATGAGCGGCACCAGGGCGTTCGGGAAAGCATGGCGCAGCAGCACCTGCTTCCGGGTCAGTCCTTTGGAGCGGGCCAGCAGCAGATAGTCCTCGGAGAAATTTTCCAGCAGTTCGCCGCGCAGATAGCGGCAGAGCGTGGCGACGGGATAAAAGGAAAGCGCGAAGACCGGCAGCAGCAGGGAATGCAGCCGCTCCGGGAAGCTCCCCAGCGAACGGTAGATGATAGGAAAGAGATGCGTCCGATAGCCGAGAAAGTACTGGAGGGCGGACGCCGCCACGAAGGACGGCACCGAGACGAACAGAATGACCAGCGCGCTGATCAGCACGTCGGGCAGCTTTGATTTATAGAGCGCCGCGCAGCAGCCGGCCAGAAGTCCCAGCGGCAGCGACAGAAGAAGCGAAATAAAGTTCAGACCGAGCGTGACCGGGATCCGTTCCCCGATCACCTTCCAGACCGGCACCGTCGGCTCGATCCGGAAAGATACGCCCCAGAAGCCTTCGGTTACGATGTTCTTTAAGAAAGCGAAGTACTGGACCGGGATCGGCTCGTGCAGGCGGTACTTTTCCTCCAGCATCCGGACCAGCTCCGGACTGTATTCGGGGTCATCGAAAGGAGACCCCGGCATCCATCGGATCACGAAAAATGCCAGGGTCACGATGGCAAACAGGGTGAGCGCCATCATTCCCAAACGCTTCAGGATGTACTTGAGCAAAGGGGCTCCCTTCGGACAGAGGCCGGCTCCGAAGCCGGCCGTCAGTCGTTATTCCGCTTTCATATCCGCCAGCCAGGGCTTAAAGGTAAAGCCCAGCGACGGACTCGGGTTCTTTAACGGCAGGATCAGCTTCGGACTGATCAGGTACTGGAAGCTGACCTCGAAGAGCGGGATCGTCAGCCGCGCCTCGAGCGCGGCTTTTTCCATCTCGCCGGCCAGCTGCACGTTGTAGGCGCGGTCGTTTTTCACGCGCGGATCCGTATCCTGCAGGGTGATCGTCCGATTGATGAACTCGTTTCCGTACGGGGCGTTGGCCTGCTTCCAGTAGGTGTCGCTGTAGACGTCCAGCACGTTGAAAGGACTCTCGTCCGTCGCCTCGCGGCTCCATTTGGAGAGGCCCAGTTCGTACGAATCGGGATCGTCGCGGAAAGCCTTCATCGTGGAAAGACGCGTCTTGTTGGGGACTTCGTCGATCAGCAGTTCAAAGCGCTCCGCGCCGAAGATCTCCTCCAGATGCTGCTGCAGGAAAAGCGCGCTCGTCTTCATCTCCGGGTCGTCCGAGGCGATCAGAAGATGCAGGCTGAGTTTGCCGGCGATCTTCTCTTCTTCCAGGGCTTTGTCAAAGAGAGCTTTGGCTTTGGCGGCGTCATAGCTTTCTTCTATGGTCTCACGGTACGATTTCGCGGTCTCGGTATCCTTGAAATAAATGCCTTTTTCCGGATCCGCCAGCGACGTATCCGGGATGATATAGTTGGCCGGGGTGCCGGCGACCAGCTTCGCGAGGCCCGCGCGGTCCACGGCGTACCAGAGCGCATCTTTGAAGTTCTGATTGTCCAGGATCGGCTGCTTCGTATTGCCCCTGTTGATCTCGATCTGCATGATGTAGCGGGCCGCGTAGCTGACGTAGTCCTCGCGTTCCATATACCGCACCGCGGTCTGGGAGGTGAGCGCCGTGGCGTCCAGCTGACCGGAGAGATACATCTCCGCCTGCGTCTGGTAGCTCTCCACATAGTGAAGCTCCGCCTTGTCGATCTTAATCTCATCCGCGAAGACGTAATACGGGTTTTTCGTCAGCGTGATGACTGATTCCTTCACCCATTTGGTCACGTAGAAGGCGCCGCAGTAGAGCGTCTTCTCCACTTCCGTCCCGTAGGCGGTCGTTTTGCCGTCCGCGCTCTTTAAGGAAGCAAAAAGCTCCGGATCCGTCGGGACCGTGCCGTAGCCGATGAACTGCTGCATCACGTTCCGCTTCGTGGCGGCGGCCGAGAGCGTCAGCTCCAGCGTCAGATCATCCACTGCTTTGATGCCGACCGAAGCCCAGTCGACCCGCGCTTCCGGCGTCTGGTGGAAGTATTCCCGGGCGTTCAGGATGCTGATGTACTGGCCCAGGTTGTCGCCGGCGCGCTGCGCCATGACGGGATCCAGCGCCGCCTTGAGAGATGCCTCAAAGGTATGCGCATTGATGGCTTTGTCGGTCTTTTTCCCCTCTGAATCCACGAAAAACAGGTTCGGGCGGATTTTGATCCGCCAGACCTTTCCTTCCGCGTCCGTCTGCTCCGGTTCGCTCTCCGCGAGTTCCGGGCGGATGGAAACCGTCTCGCGGTCCTCGTTTGCGAAGCGGCGGTAGAGCCTGGCCTGCGAGAAATCGTTCAACAGATCCTCCGAAGCGTTGGCCAGATAGGGATTCAGGGTCTGCCATTTGGTGTCCGGGAAGCGCAGAAGCTTTTCCGGCGTTTCCTTTTTGCCGCAGGCAGTAAGCGAAAGCAGCAGGATCGCTGTGAAAAACAGGGCGATCAGGCGTTTAACGTGCATGGGACAGGTTCCTCCTTTCCTTCACGGGCATTTGCCGAAGCCTTCCAGGAAGGCGGCGGCATCTTCCAGCGAATCCGCGACGCGGAGGAAATCAAAGTCCTCCGGATCGATCATTCCCTCCGCGAGCATATTTTCGAGATACGCGCGGAACGGGGTGTAAAAAGCATTCTGATTCAGCAGCGCGAGCGGCTTTTTCACGTCCGAGAGCCGGTTTTCGCACAGCACCTCGGAGAATTCGTCCAGCGTGCCGTAGCCGCCGGGCAGAGCGATAAAGCCCTCTGCCAGCTTCAGCATCGTGGTCTTGCGCTCCGCCATATCCGGGACGTAGATATATTCGTTCAGCCCCGGATGAACGTTCGCCATCATGAGCGGCAGGTTCGGGATCACGCCCACGCTCCGGCCGCCGTTTTCGATCACGCTGTTCGCCAGCACGGACATGAGGCCGTAATCCTCTCCGCCGTAGACCAGCTCGTGACCGTTTTCCGCCAGCCAGGCGCCGGTGCGGCGGGCCAGCTGCGCCAGTTCGGGACTCTTCCCCGTGCGGGATGATAAAAAGACCGCGATCTTCATGGATGCCTCCTTTTGTATAGCACAAACAGCGGGACGGAGCCGTCTCGCTGTCTGGAGTATAGCAGATACCGACAAAAAAAGCCACCGAAAAGTGGCAGAGATTCCGAGAGGTTCGCGGACGTTTTTACCGGTTCATCTCCCGTTTCAGGACCGGCAGGAGCGCTTTGGAGAGGATCACGGCAGCCGCCACTTTGAGCGCATCCCAGGGCAGAAAGATCAGCATGCCGCCTTTTATGATCTCGGCAGCGCTCAGATTTCCGCCCAGATAGACGTTCCGGATCAGCGCGAGATACGGCAGGCCGACCGCGTACAGCACGGCCAGCCCGGCGATGCAGGCCAGAGCGATCCGAAGAGCTCCGGCGCGCTTCGGGCCGCGCGATAAGGTGCCGGTGAGGGCCGCGCAGGGGATGAGGCCCAGAAGAAAGCCGAAGGTCGGCTGCAGTACGTAGCTGAGTCCGCCGCCGCCCGTAAAGACCGGGACGCCGGCCAGGCCCAAAAGGACGTAGATCAGCTGAGACAGCGCGCCCCAGCCCGGTCCCAGCAGGATGCCGGCCAGAAAGGTAAAGAGGATCTGCAGCGTGAAGGGGACCGCGCCTGCCGGGATCTTCAGGAACGCGCCGACTGCCGTCAGCGCCGTAAAAAACGCCGTCAGCACCAGCATCTGCACATTGACTTTTCTATCCCGCATGGAACGCCTCTTTTTCTTCCTTCCGCCCTGCGGCGGCTTATTGTAAACCAGCTATTATTTACCGGTTTACAATACTGCGTTCGTCAACGATTGTCAAGGGAAAGTTTACATTTCCCGAAGAATAGACTATACTGGGAGTGTGATCCGGACGCACGGCAGGATCCGGTAGCCGTTCTCCCCCGCGGGAACAGCAGAAGAAGGGAAATCTTCTTTTTGACATTATTATACGCTTGATTAAAATCGTTTTGTCGGGAAATTTTTCCTGTCACAAGAAAGGATGCCACATGAAAGAAGCAGTTCTGGCGATCTTAAAGCAGCAGGAAGGCAGCTTCGTCTCGGGGCAGGCGATCAGCCGGGGGCTCTCGGTCAGCCGCGCCGCCGTATGGAAAGATATCAAGGCGCTGCAGGATGACGGTTTTCAGATCGAAGCCGTTCCGCGCCGGGGCTATCGCCTAACCGGCGGTCCGGACCGGCTCCTGAAGGGCAGTGTGCTGCCGCTCCTGGAGCGGGATCACGCGGACAGCCTGATCTGCCTGAAGACCGTGGATTCCACGAACAATTTCGCGAAGGCGTTGTCCGGCCGCGACGGACAGGAACGCCTCTATATCACGGCCGAAGAGCAGACCGGCGGGCGCGGGCGGCGCGGACGCAGCTTCTACTCTCCTGCCGGGCTGGGGCTGTATCTGACGGGGCTGTATCACCCGCAGAGCCTGCCGCCCTTTTTGTCGAATTTTACGGCTTACGTGGCGGTTGCCGTCTGCCTGGCAATCGAAAAGACCTGCGGCTTTCGCCCCGCGATCAAATGGCCGAACGATATTCTGTTTGACGGCCGGAAGCTCTGCGGCATCCTGACCGAGCTGGCCTTCGAGGGGGAAAGCGGCGCCGTCCAGTATCTGATCACCGGCATGGGCATCAACGTCGGCCAGCAGCCGGAGGATTTCCCGGAGGACATCCGTGAGATCGCCGGCAGTCTGGCGATGGCAGGCGCCCGGCCGCAGCTTTCCCGGCTCTGCGCCGTCCTGATCAACGAACTGGACAAAGCCTATGACGCTTTCCTAAATTCCGATCCGCAGTACCGGTCGCTCTACCGCGAGCGCTGCTCCACACTGGGCCAGGCCGTTTATATCTTAAGCGGTCAGCAGAAAAGCGCCGTCTTTGCCGAGGACCTGGCGGAGGATTTCGGGCTGATCGTCCGCAGGGAGGACGGCTCCCGCGAGACCGTCTACGCCGGCGAAGTCAGCGTGCGGACGCCGCCGCGTCCCTGACAGCGCATGCAAAACTCCGAAAAAATACTTTCAAAATATACTTGAAAAGCGCCGGCGAAGGTGCTATAATTCACTCTGCTTCCGCAAAGAAGCTCTTGGGGTATTAGCTCAGCTGGGAGAGCGCCAGGTTCGCAATCTGGAGGTCAGGGGTTCGATCCCCCTATGCTCCACTCCGAAAACCGTTGTACTGCAACGGTTTTTTATTTTTGAGCGGGTTTCCTGAGTAACGTCACTGATATGTTTCCGCGGTAATGCTGTCCAGGTCCGCATTTTTGGTCTCTTTGACCTTCACGGCCAGAAGGATCAGCGAGACCGCCATAAAAGGCACACAGATCAGCAGGAACAGAAGATCCATCGGCATGAAGTTCTGCAGGATGATGAACAGGACCTGCCCCACAAACATGCCGGCGCCGATCATGACGGAGATGGTCCCCATAACAGACGAGCGCATGCCCGAGGGCGAGGACTCCGCCGGCATCGTCAGAATCACGGTATCCGACATGGACCAAAGGCCGCCGATCGAGCAGCCATAGGCGATCCCGGCGGCAGCCGGACCCCAGCCGAGCCGGCAGGCCAGCACGAACATCAGAAGCCCGAAAAGCGCCAGGCTCCCGAGAATCACACAAACCTTTTTCCGGCCCAGTTTATCGGAGAAGAAACCGCTTAAGATCGTCACGCCCCCGTTGACAAACGGGTAAATGATCAGGACCGTGCTTACCATCTTCGTGGTCATGGCACCTTCCAGCACCGTGGCATAGTAAGACGTATAGAAGGTCGTGGCGAAGAACAGAAAACCCGCGATCAGGATCCAGCGAAGCTGCCGGTTCATAAAGATGAAGCGGATGGCGCGGAATACGCCGCCTTCCTCCGCGGTGCCGTTCTTTTTGTCTTCCTCCGCCTTCAGCGCGCGCTGCTGCGGGCTCATCTCCAGAAATCCGATGCGCTGCTCCGTAAAGACCGGGGTCTCCCGAAGCAGGAAATAGGATACCAGACCGATCGCGACCGCGACGATTACCGGGATCAGGTAAACCGTACGCCAGCTGCCCGCGTCGCTGTCATTCAGGAACGCTTTCGACATCACGCCGATCAGAGACACGCTGATCAGCGCGATCCCCTTGGCAATGAAACTGTACGTGGCACGCTTCTCCTTCGGCGCCGTCTCCATGATATACAGGACCTGCATGTCGTTCGGGGTGAAAAACATCATGAACAGCATGCCCAGAATGTACTGCATCACGCTCCCGCTGGTCATGACGATCAGCATCCCGATCCCCATCCCGACCGTATTGATCATCAGGAACACGCGGCGTCCGTATTTATCCGAAAGCGCCTTGTAGAACGGGCTGATGATCAGGAACAGGTTGGAGGCCACCTGCCACGGCGCCACGGTATTGATGGCGCCGGAATATTCGGGCGAATTCACGTCCCGCGAGCCGATCCGGAACAGATCAAACAGCACGTAGGGCTGCATGGCCGAGTTGACGTTCGAGGTGATCTCGTCTACCACATATACGATAGTCAGCACGATCATGACGAAAAGGAGATAAAGCCCCGCCCGCGGCAGCGCAGCCTGCTTCTTCAGTCTTGCCAGTTCCCGGGCTTCTTTTTCCGGACGTTTATTTTCCATCGAACGCCTCCTGTTTTCTTTATTCTTTATTCAGCAGCGCGTAGATCTCGCTTTTACTGATCCCGAACTCCGCCGCCATGGCCTTCATGGCTTCTTTTTTTGACTGTCCGCGCGCCATGAAATCTGCCAGATGCTCCGCCGGGGTCCTACTTTCCCAGCGGGCGGTCCGCTCCTCTTCCATCTCGGCTTTGCTTTTGCCTTCCAGGACCAGGACGTATTCGCCGCGCGGCTCGTTTTCCCGGTAAAGATCGGCCGCTTCCGCCAGCGTCATCAGCGGCGCTTCTTCATGGATCTTTGTCAGCTCCCGGCAGAGACAGATCTTTCTCTCCTGTCCCAGCGTCTCTGCGAGTTCTCCCAGCGTCTTCCGCAGGCGGTGCGGCGCTTCATACAGAAGGATCGTCCGCTGTTCCCGCTTCAGCTCGTCCAGCACTTTCCGGCGCTCCTTGTTTTCCATCGGCAGAAAGCCTTCAAAGACGAAACGTCTGGCCGGCAGACCGGAGACCGTCAGGGCGGTGATCAGCGCGCAGGGACCGGGCAGGGAAGTGACGGGGATCCCCGCGTCCTTTGCCGCGCGTACCAGAACTTCGCCGGGGTCGGAGATCACCGGTGTCCCGGCATCCGTGATCAGCGCCACGTTTTCGCCGGCCCGCAGCCGTCCGATCAGTTCTTCCGCCCGTTCGATCTTGTTGTGCTCATGATAGCTGATCATCGGCCGGCGGATCCCGTAATGTGTCAGCAGCCCCAGACTGTGCCGGGTATCTTCTGCCGCGATCAGATCCGCTGCGCGCAGCGTATCCAGCACCCGGGCGGAAATATCTTCCAGATTGCCGATCGGCGTCGCACAGATATATAAAGTTCCGCTTGTCATGTTTCTTCCTCTTTCGACAGGACCGGATCGTCCCGGTAGATCTGCATCACTTCCCGGCTGAAGACGCCGGGACTTTCGTATAAGATCAGCGGCGGCAGCACCGTAAGGCCTTCCGCGCCGCCTTTCCTGGCTTCCAGCAGCACCAGTTCTCCTTCCGATTCCGGCGAAGAATAAACCGGCCGCAGCCGTTTGGCAGCCAGGCCGCAGGCGGGCAAACCGGCCAGCAGCTCCGCCATCCGCCAGCAGCGGTAGACCAGAAACAGACTGCCGCCGGTTTTCAGCACGCGGGAAGCCTCCCGCAGGATATCCTCCAGCTCACAGCAGATCTCGTGGCGGGCGATCGCTTTGGCGCTTTCCGGATTGAGCAGGCCGGAATTTTTCTTCATATAGGGCGGGTTTGAGATCACGGCATCAAACGAAGCCGCCTTCAGCTGCGCAGAGAGCTGCCGGAGATCCGCCGAAAGCACTTCGAAACGATCCTGCAGACCGTTCAGCGCGGCATTTCTCCGCGCCAGTTCCGCCTGCTGTTCCTGGATCTCGATCCCGGTAAAACGGCTGCCCTTCCCGCGGGCCGCCAGCAGCAGCGGCAGGATCCCGTTGCCGCATCCCAGATCCAGCACCGTATCCTTCGGACTGATCCGCGCAAAATCTGCCAACAGCACCGCATCAATACCAAAACAGAAGGTCTTCGTATTTTGAATGATACGATAGCCCTTCCGTCCCAGTTTGTCCAGCCGCTCCCCTTCTGCCGGAACGGGAGCCGTTTCTTTATTCCAGTTTGGATCCTTCGGCATGTTTTTCTTTCTGCTCCAGCACTTCCAGGTCCTTCATTTCTTTCATTTCTTCCGCGCTGAGCTTCATTTTTCCCTTGCGGTGACGGGGTGTAAAGTTCAGATCCTCGACCGGGCAGTCCCTTACATCCGGATCATCGTCGTCGCTGGTCACCAGGACTTTCACCGTCTGGCGCAGCACGTTGACGCTCTGGACCGTACCTTTTGTTCCGTCTTTTTTGATCGTTACATGGTCACCCAGGGCCGGCAGGCGGCTGTTTAAATATTCATAGGTTGCCTGCTCATTGTTCAGACAGCACATCAGACGGCCGCAGATCCCGGATATTTTGGACGGATTCAGCGACAGGTTCTGTTCCTTGGCCATGCGGATGGAGACCGGCTGGAATTCGCTTAAGTAGCTGTGGCAGCAAAGCACCCGGCCGCAGACCCCCACACCGCCCAGGATCTTCGTCTCATCCCGCACGCCGATCTGCCGCAGTTCGATCCGGGTGTGGAATACGGAGGCCAGATCCTTGACCAGCTCGCGGAAGTCCACGCGGTTGTCCGCCGTAAAATAGAACAGGATCTTATTGTTGTCGAAGGTATATTCGACGGCGACCAGTTTCATGGCCAGGCCGTGCTTGGCGATCTTTTCTTCACAGATCTTATAGGCATTTGCCTCTTTTTCGCGGTTCCTGCCTTCTCTTTCCAGATCATCCGCCGTTGCCAGACGGTTGATCGGTTTTAAGCCGGCTTTCTCCTCCGGCAGCTTTTCAAGTTCCTTTACGTAAACGATCGTACCGATCTCGTTGCCCCAGGACGCTTCCGCGATGACGCGCTTATCCCGTCCGAGCTCCTGACCGTTTCCCAGGTATTCATGTATTTTTCCGGCGCGCCGAAAGCGCACTCCTACGATCTGCATGGTTATTTCTCCTTACTGTCTATCATGATCTGCCTGAATGTCAGGCAGAGAATTTCCAGTACCACCGAAGCGTTGACGTTGCTTTTCAGCCGTTTTTTCGCTTCATCCAGTCCCGTCCAGAGCCGGGCCAGCTGCCCGTCAGTCAGGGCTTCCGCCCGCTCCCGGGTCTTTTTTTCTTCCGAAGGATAGGAAAGCCCTTCCATTACCCGGCCTTTCGCCAGATACAGATCCCGCAGCAGCTTTTCAAAAACCGTCAGGGCATCTTCCGCTGACAGTCCGTCTTTTTTCATCGAATCCGCCAGGCCTGTCATTTCGGAAGCGTCCGCATATTCGATACGGCCGAGCAGCGCCAGCCAGCGCGCTTCTGCTTCCCGGAGCGCCGCTTCCGTCTCGTCAGTGACCTCTTCATCCGCGTTCAGCGCGACCAGCCGGGAAAGCACCGTCGGCAGCAGCGCGTTTCGGTTGCCCGTCGAAAGAAGGATCAGGCCGTAAACCGGCGGTTCCTCCAGTGTTTTCAGGATCGCATTCTGACAGGCGGCATTCAGCTTATGCGCTTCCGGCAGCAGATAGACCTTGCGGGAAAAGCTGTACGGACGGATCAGGATGTCTTCCACCAGCTGCGCACGCACCTCTCCTACCCCGTACTGTTCCTTCGCGTGCGTCAGGGTAATGATATCGGGATGATTTCCGCTGTCGAAAGCCCGGCAGGATGCGCACTGTCCGCAGCCGGTCCCTTTCTCGCACTGAGCCAGACGGGCGATCGTCCGGGCAGCCGCAAAAGCCGGCGCATCGCTTTCTGCTTCGATCAGATAGGCATGTCCCAGCTCGCCCCGGGCGATCACATTCCGGATAAACTGCTCCGCGCGATTCATAACAGTCCTTTTTCTACGGTTTCCTTCATAGCTTCCAGACAGGCCTGGAAGTCGTTGTTGACATAGACACGGGGGAAGCGGCAGGCGGCCACTTTTTCTTCGGAGAAATCCTGTTCATCCGCCAGGAAGCGGCGGCACATCTCCGCGTACTTCGGTTCTTTCTGGCTCCGCTCGCGCTTTAAAGCCCGGGAAAGGCGCAGCCCTTTATCCAGTTCGATATAGAGCGGCACGACCTGCTCCTGCCCGAAGTAGGCAGCCGTTTTCCGGTAGGACTCCAGCGTACCGACCGCCAGATAGGATTGATTCGCCAGGTCGAGACTGCCGTCATCCACGGTCGCATAGGTCCACGGCCCGTGTACCGTCTGATACGTCCGGGCTTCGATCACTTTTCCGTCTTTTTCCAGCTCCTCAAATCGGTCGCGGGAAATAAAATGATACTCTTCCCCTTCCACTTCGCCGCTGCGGATCGGCCGGGTCGTACTCATAATGACGGGCTTCAGTTTCTGCGGGAACGCCGCCAGCAGCGCTCTGGCCAGAGAATCCTTCCCGGAGGCACTGGGACCTATGATATAAAAGATCTTACCTGACATCCATCTAATCTCCTTCAGGATGATTATACTGTTTTCCCGGCAAAAAGGCAACGGATTTGCGTCTTTGCCCAAGGCACAGGCAAAGCCGGCACCGTCAGCAGATATACATCGTGAACTGACCGGTCATCAGGTGATTGTCCTCGTTGTCATAGACCTCCGCCTGCACGACCACGAGACTGTGTCCCTTCTTGATAACCGTTCCTTCCGCCCGCAGGCTCTTTGCGTGCATGCTGGCATACAGGTAGTTGATGCTGCTGCTGGCCGTCACGGTATGGCAGCCGCAAAGGGAGCGGGTCGCCGTCCCGCAGGCAATGTCCGCCAGCGAGAACAGGATCCCGCCGTGAGGATGTCCCCAAAGATTCATATGGGCAGGCGTCAGTTCAACTTCGACCACCGAATGTCCCGCTTCCAGCTGTTTCAGGCGGAAGCCGTGCTGTCTGTTGAACTCGTCCTGTTCCATCCGGTCTATTGTTTCCTGTATGAGATCGTTTGTCATCTGCGTCCTCCCGCCGAAGTTTTCCTGCGGCAAACAATAAAAAAAGCCGATGGCCGGATTCGAACCGGCAACCTGCTGATTACAAATCAGCTGCTCTGCCGTTGAGCCACATCGGCATGAAAACACTTTGATATAGCTTGATATTTGCAGTCATACCACTTGATTCATCCTGCTTCGGATCAATGTATTCGGCAGGGACCGGTTGACCAACCGCGCTGTATTATAGCAAACTGAAGTCAAAGTGTCAATTTTTTTCGTCGGTGAGCTGCTTATTTTTTCACTGATACAGTCTGTTGTAATATTTGCTGTAGAGCGCCGCAGCCGGATTATGCCCCAGCACACGGTCTTTGACGATCAACGTCGTTACCGGTGCTTCAGAGTATCGGGAAAACAGGGCGTCATGTCCCACACACAGACCGATGGCAATATTCAGATCCGTTTTTTCACGGTTCAGGACGCGCGCCTGCAGAATCGGATTGCACATCGTTTCATCGACGCCGCCTTTCCGGATCTTATCCTCTTCCGCCAGGCCCATCTCCCGTTTGTCCTCTCCGCCGACTTTGCAGACAACGGTCACATAGTTGATCCCGTTTTTCTGCAGGATCCTGGTAAAAGTCTTCGCCTCGTTGATCAGTCCGATGCATGTCGCGATGCCGACCTTCCGGGCACCGATCGCTTTGATAAACAGGACGGTTTCCTCCACCCGCGTCTTCTCGCAGTAGTACCGTCCTTCGATCTGTGCGGATGAGATCGCCATTCTTCCTTCCATGGTATCGCCTCCGTAGATGGCATCGATTTCTTTTGTCTCACCTGCCAGCACCTTGTTGGCGGTCACGCAGAAGGGCGGATACTGCCCGTCGTGATTCCGGCACTGAAAAACGCCGCAGTCGCTGCAGCTGAATTCCCGCGTGCCGTCTCCTGTTTTTTGATCCATCCTGAAACTCCTTTGTTAACGCTTGTTCATCTGTTCCGACCGGGAGCCGGGATCAGTCTGATGTGTATGATATCAAATCTGCTCTCTTTTCTCAAGCATCAGCGGCACAAATACTGTCTGCGAAAGTACGGACAAGGAAAAAGACGTTCCCGACGGAGAAGGGGACTCTTTTCTTAAGATGGTTAGCTCTCCGCTTGAGCTTCCCATAATGGTGTTCATTTGCGGCATCCTGAACTCCGTGCAGGCGCACCCAAAATTGCCTGCGTTAATCCTAAAATGGTCTGGCCCCGGACTTGAAGGCAGGAAGGGGACTTTCTTTTGGGACTCTTGTTTTTCAGGGACAAATAAGATATATTTATCCTGAAAATTAAAAGTTCACTTTTAATTTTTGGAGGATCGTGGCATGAAGCGATCCCTCTTCAAGGATGAAAAGGGGAAGACACTCATCGCACACTCAGTCGAGAACGACCTTATGGCTGAAAAGTACAATTCGATAAGAGCAGCTCAGGCAGTTCTTAACCTGCTCAACACACTGTTTTAAGGGGATTGCGAAAGAACATAACGAAGAGCCCCTGAAATAAAAGCACATCCCTGGTAAGGATGAGGTCACCGGTTCAAATCCGGTCAGCAGCTTTTTTATTATTTCGGGGAAGCCTCTCCGAAGGATAGGGATTTCATATCATGTTGCAGCAGCGGAGGAGAAAAATGAATTTCAGAGAACTGAAGGAAAGGGACAAAAAAATTGAACCATCTTTACAGTACAAGTTGAGCCATCAGGGTGTCGCCGTTTTTCTTGCAGCTGAGGCCTTTTTGCTGATAACAGCTTTTGTGCTCCTGTCCGTCGATGAAAAGCGCTTTATGGCCATCGGGATCATTCTTTTTAGCTTGGCATTTTTATTATGCGTGCTAATGCTGATCGCTATGCGGGTCGTTCGCAATAAAGTATTAACCTCACCCGAAATCAAGGACGGAGCTGAGCATCCGGCACGTATTCTTATCTCGGCAGTGAAATACAATACGCTGCGCAGGCTCATTGCATCGACGGTGCTTGAGAAAGGCCGGCTGGACGCTTACCGTTTCTTCATGGCAGATCAGCTTATGAACGGTGATCTTCAGCCTGCAGAAGTCGTCTCTGTTAAACCGTTCGTGATTGCGGTATATGCAAAGGCATTTGACGGAGTCCTCCTGCTCTCCTTCCCGGATCAGCTTGCGGAAGAGTCTGCTATAAAGCCCGGACAGCAGCTTGCTGCGACGGCTTGCTATTTTGCCGAACCTTTTTCGGGGCAAGGCGTTGGTGTGGACATTTTCCCCGGCCCCGAAAACCGTGTGAACTGGAAGGACCTTCTGCCGATCATCCCTTTGTTCTTATGCAGTGACGAGAAACTGCTGGATTTGAAGATATACGAGATTCCAAAAGAAACCTGGGCACGTGCATCCATGCGCATCCGGGAATATGTTGATCGACATGATGCTGTCGTCCGCGATGGCTTCTGGTTCACCCATCCTTCCCAAGACGACTGGGACCGCAATCCCATCGCAGAAGCGGAAAGATAGCATCGCGATTCATCCGTCCTAAAAAAAGGGGCTGTGGAATAACGAGCAATCGCGAATTCACGGCTCCTTTTTTCTTGCAACAGACCATATAAGAACAGTGTCGCGATTAAAAGAGCGCATAACTCCCCTTACCCCATAAAGAACGCTTCCCGGGAACTTTATGCAGCAGCTGTGACTCTGTTCTTTTTGTTATGATATTTATACAGGTTGTGACTGATAGAAACCAATAAAACTTCCAATCGAACTGAATCTATCCCTTTTCTTACGATCCTTTTGTACCACCGGTCTTGTTTCAGGATACCGAAAGTGCCTTCCGCCTGGATGGATCTGTTCATCCGTAACAGCGCGCCCTGTATACTCTCAAGGTTATTGATACTACGAAGAGCATCCGTTCTTAAGACTCTATACGCCGGAGGCCATCTACGAACTTCAGGTGATCACCAACGTCTATACCGACACCCTAGAGCAGCTGGTCTTTAACTACGGAAGCGAAGAGGCCTTCTTCCAGGCGCTTCAGAGTTTCATTGACCGTTCCCCGTATAAGACGGACACCCCCATAGAGTACGGCGATAAGCTGGTCCTTCTTTATACATGCGCGTACCATACGGACTATGGGCGCCGCTTCCTGATCTGCAAACTGGTACAGATCGCATGATCTGAGTAATCCCTTTTCACACACCGAGGCCATGCGGCCTCTTTTTTATAGATTTCAATATTTCTATATTTATAGATTTCTATAATTCTATATTTCAATATTTATAGATTTATAGAAATATTGATTTCTATAAAAATGCTCAAAACTGTTGACATAGTATGGTCGTGATAATAGAATTGGCTTTGGATCCAAGGCAAACGATACGGCGGTTATCATAGAAGAATATTCGAATTACGAATATTGGTTCGAAACGTCGGCAAGCGGCTTCTGGCAAATGATCATTACAAAATAGGGGGAAGAGTAAATGGCTCAGCACAGAACGATGAAAAAGATTGTAACAGGGATGCTTCTTATGATCATGCTCATCTGTCTTTCTGGCTGTGGCAGTGCAGGCGATTCTGGAAAGACGTCTGATTCAACACGGTCGACAAGTAAGAGGACTGAAAGTACGAAAGATCGAGAAAGTACTGAAAGCAGTAAAACCGCAAAAGAATCAATAACAGAGAACGAGAATATTTTCACTACAACGTTCGAACCCGAAAGACAAAAGGCCGAGGAACTGAGAAAATCGCTTAATGGATCGGTTTGGACCGATTTCTCGAACTTATACTATTTTGACAAAGGAAAGGTCACGATATATACCTGTGTCGAGGGGACAATTTTGAACCCCGCAGAAGAACGCAAATATACAAAATCAGGACCGGAAGATTATAGCCTTGAATACATCGAAGACTATCGTCTGATATTAAATGATCGAGAGACATCACGTGTGATCTATCGGAAGGCGTCAAAAGATGAAACGTCTTTTAAGCCTGGATTTATCTTACGATTGCCATCCATAACCGATTCTTTCTGGTACACTACAGAAGAAAACAGCAAGATCGTTTGGACTATTATGCAACCGAGGAACAACGACCTTTTTGAGTCTATCGGAGAAAGTTGGCCGAAAAAATTCTATGATACTTCCAACGTCCCCATCAAGTTTTCCGAGGATCTGCTCACTATTGTAGATGCGCCTTAAGCCTCTTTGAATTAAGACGTATCCTGGCTGTTTATAATAATACTTGGATTTATTTGGTGCAGATAGGCTTTTCTCTTTTTCTGTTTTCCCCACTATCATCCACCTGTTTACGAAACACCAGTCAAACCGGCCATTTCCCTGGAAACCGTTCAAAAACGACCTCGTATTTTGCCCGTAAATCGATTTTGCGGTAATCCATTGTATGTTCTACCTTTGAAAAGGATTTATTTAAACACTGCCTGTTCAGGAAGAAAACCATATAAGCTAATCCAATACTCATGTTTCCCAGACTGATCTCCTAAATCATAATTCCAAGTAAAGGCAGAACTGCGCAAGCGTTCAAACTCGTCTGAAGCTTGACTCTTCTCTATTGTTGTTTCAAGTGAATTAAAATAGCTCATAAAATCAAATGATATCACTTTCAGTGTCGCATGAAGAGCGCCAACATCTGTACGATAATAAGCTTCATACTGCAATAAAGAATATTTAAGATCATTGTCACCAATCGTATGCGTGGACTGTTCGTGATAATAACATGCACCATTGTTATCAAGTATTTCTATCCACCACATATCATCTATATTTCTTTTATCATACGAATAATACAATGCCAAATAATCTCTTATACTAACACGATTATTACCCGTCGCTTCCGGAGTCAAAAATTCTGATGTAATCGAACGAATCTTCTTCTCACATCCGGGTGCATCGAGAATTGATCTGTCTACATCATATTGTAAAATAACGTCAATCCAAGCATTTTTTAATTCCAGCACCAATTTGTCACTTGCTTCTATAACAGTCCACCCCCATTGATCCGGAATAGTGATATAAAGGCAGCCCAAATGCACCGTACTATAGACATAGCGGTTTTCTTGACCTTGATATTTCGAAAAAGTGAATTCTTTGTAAGTGTCCTCTGATACTTCAGTAGTTTGTTTTTCATTGTTGCCCGAATGAGGGAGCGTTGGATTAGATGTGTTTTCCTGTGTTGTTATTCCTGAAGTTTCTTTCGTATCACCTGCAATTTGTGATGCAAGACGTGCGTTCGCCTTCTCTAACGCGGCCACTCTCTCTTCAAGGCTCTCAAAATCATAATTACTGCCACAACCCGTAACACCTAGTAGTATAAGGATGATAATTATTACAAACCCCATTTTTTTCATCATAACCATACTCCTCTTTCAAAGTCTATCTTTGATTATTGTTTGCTTTATCTCACATTTTCTCTGTGTATGTGCATCTTGGATAATTGCTACACCCATAAAAACTGCCGTAACGACTTGTTCTGTATTTCAAAATCCCACCACACAAGGGACATACAGGGCCGTCACTTCTTAACGTTTGTCCGCCATAGGGCTTAGATTTTGCAGCGGTAGCCCGAGCGTTTCGCTCCGCCTCAACTCTTGCGGCCTCTTCTTCGGCCTTCCTTATTTTTTCCTGTCGTTTCCGAGCTTCTTCCGCTTCCTGTTCTAAGATGCGTTTTTTGCGAGCTTCCTCTTCTCGTATTCTTTTCTGCCTTTTCTCTTCCTCTTCTGCCCGCAGAGCCTCCCAAAACTTCTTTCTTTGCTCTTCCGCCTCCTCAGCAGCACGTTTTCGCTGCTCTTCTTCCTCTCTGAGATCCCTTTGCTCCTGATCAAAAGATAAAATGGCTTTAGAACCAGTTTTCTTTTGTCAATCACCTTTAACCGTTCCAGCCATCGCCGTATGCTTCCATCCTCGCAAAATCCCAAAAAAGCTCCATCACAGAATCGTTCTGCCCTCATGGCTCCGACAAGGAGAGCAACTACCGTTCGACCATCAAGCTGACTTACATCTGCCCCCGACATAGATTTCATTCCCCATTCAATACCGCTCATCTTCAGGATCTCTGAATATCTTGTGAGTCCCATCTCGCGATATTCCACAACAAATGCTTGTATCGCATTCATCAGTTCGTATACAGTACGGTCATACACCACAAACGGCATCTGATACGGATGCTCAGGCGTTCCGTCTCCCTTAAGGTCTTTAGCCCACTCGCCGTATGAGGATCTATCCAGTTTATCAAGAAAGCATGTTAAAGATTCGTACATAATAACCATTGCCTTTCACAGACAATATACCATTCCTACGGTATAACTGCAAGGCCGTGGAAGTAGCCAAAGCTGTCTCTATGCAGGTTTACTGCCGTCCGGCAATGTTTCTTTCCTGAACATTAAAGGTTTCATACAGCAGTTGTATAAAATCTTTTGACGCCTTGCTGATGTATCTTTCCTTGTTGTAATACAGCAGCGTATGTCCAACAGCAGAAGTGTCTATAATAGGGAACGCATAAATTACCGGGTTCATGATATTCCTTAAATCATTTTCAAGCGGAAAATACTTACGAATACTCTCTTCAAAAGCAAACATCACACCAAGGCCTGAAAAGCAAAGGCCAAACAGAATTTCAATATCTGTACTTTGCAGGATGATGTTGGGAGCATATCCTTCCTGGGCAAACAGCTTGTCTGAATGATTGCGGATCCTCTTTCCCTCTTCCATTAGAAGGAACGGAGCGTTCTTAAATGCTCCCAGATCCACGCCTTTTTCATTAAAGGAGCGGACAACATTCTGTGTGTTCTCCGGGAACAGGTCATGCATGATGCGCTTTGGCACAACCAGGCAGAGTCTTTCCTGATATAACTCTTCTGCGATAATCTCCGGGAAGTATTCAGGGAACTGCACTCCCAGAATAAGATCCAGCTCTCCTTCGCGCAGATGCTCCAGTAATTCTAATGTCAGTCCCGTTTCAAGGTGCAGCTCAACATTCGGATACAGCTGGTGATACTTTGGCAGAACCTGAGGAAGGACGATTCTCCCGCAAACCCTGGTGGCAACTCCTATATTCAGTTCTCCTTTTCTTTGGTTGGAAATGTCGTCAATCTGCGTCCGCATCTGCCGGTTCAGCGAGAGGATCTCTCTCGCCATCTTCAGAGTACACTCTCCGGCATAGGTCAGCTTTAATCTTGGCGTCCGTTCAAACATTTCAGCACCAAACTCCTGTTCCATCCGTGAAATATGGTTGGACAGGCTCTGCTGTGAAATATACAGTTTCTGAGCTGCTTTAGACATGTTCAGTTCTTCCGCCACAGTCACAAAGTACCAGAGATTTGTAAAATTCATTATTTGCACCCGTCCTTACCACAATATACTTCTTTTAGTTTTTTTTCGATTTCTAATCTGTTTGTGTTTATACTATCAGAGGGTCTTTTTCTTTTCAAGTAGTTAATCAGCTCAAAAAGAGGATCTTTTTAATCAATTCAACGCCATTATAACGCATGTTTATAATAGCTGTAATAAAGCATACAATCCTTTGCAGCATTTTAACAACAGCTTTTATTTTGTAGTTTTTACAAAAAATAAACTGTTTTCTATGTTGTGGCAAATCGGTTATAGTAAAAGCGAAACGTGAAGTTCCCGAAAATCATTTGGAACACGCAAAAAGGAGGAAACCATGAAAAAAATACTTGCCCTTGTGCTCGCTGCCGTTATGGTCTTATCTTTGGCCGCCTGCGGCTCTGAAAACAAAGAATCAACCCCTGCTCCCGGAACCAGTGCGGACGCCTCCAAGGATGACGGCACTGCCAAGTCCATTAAGCCCGACGGATATCCCAAGGGTGGTACTGTTACAGTCGTTTGCGGCTTTAACCCCGGCGGTGCGCAGGACAACAACTGCCGTGTTGCCGCCAAGTACGCCACGATCCTTACCGGCGACAATTATGTTGTAACCAACATTGCCGGCTCCAGCGGTCGTGTAGCTGCTGCCGATGTAACAGCCTCCCCTGCAGATGGCTTAAAGATCTATCTCGCAAACCTGACCCTGGCAAACCCGGATGATTACAAGTATGTCGAAAAAGACAACCTAAAAGCCCAGATGACGACCAACATGCTGGTTGCCGAAGGATTCACTGCCATCTGCGCCATGCATGACGACGCCCGCTCTATCACCATTAAGGCAAACGATCCCCGCTTCTCCAACTGGGAAGAGTTTGAAGCCTATATGAAAGCTCATCCCGGCGAACTGACAATCGGAACGCCCGGTGCCAACGGTGCCGGCGGCCTGATGGCTACTCTTCTTGCGAAAAAGCTTGGATATGAGTTCACCGTCGTTCACTACACCTCTACCAACGAAGTTCACGCGGCGCTTCTTGGCGGCCATGTCGATGCGGAAATGAGCGTTGTATCCGCCTCCAATACCGATAAGGATCAGGCGATTACGATAGCAGTAGCTGCCGAAAAACGCAGCGATCTGTTCCCGAACGTTCCCACCTTTATTGAGAAGGGCGTTGATCTGAAGATCCCGACCACCCGCTGCTTCTTCGTAAAGAAAGGAACGGATCCCGCTATAGTTGAATATCTTTCCCGTCTGTTCGGAGAGATGGCAAACTACAAAGACTACATCGACGAGAACCACAACGTCTACGTCACTACGGTTGATTACCGTCCTTCCGCTGAAGCGCAGAAACTTATCGACGACACCTATGCTGTTTGCTCGGAGCTGTTAAAGTAAAGCCCGGATTGACATTGTTTTTTCCTTCCCGCTGCCGTCCTCGGGGCCCGGGGACGGCAGTACTATGAAAGGAGCCTACCGCAATGTATAAAGAGAACAAAATTGTAGCTGCCGTTGTCTTTGCGGTTTTTGCTGCAGCCGGAATAATGGCTTTCAAGTTTAATTCCACCGCAAAGATATTCCCACTGTTCTGCTGCGCCCTGGGTATGATCTTCTCTGTTGCCGAGTTTATCTCCGTTGTCCTTAAAGAACGGAAGAATAAACCCGTTCACAAAGCAAAGTCGATTCCGCCCGAACAGAAGAAACGGATGCTGATCATGTTCGGTTTGATAACAGCTTACATCATCCTGATCACAGTCACCGGCTGGACGGTTGCCACCCTGCTATTTATGCTTGCCGTGTCCCTGATTATGGGTGTGCCCGGTATGAGCCGCGTAAAGATCATCATTATCAGTGTGGTCGTCGTTGCCATATTCTTCCTGATCTTTAAGGTATTTATGCATATCAATCTGCCCACTGGCTTTCTGATCTGAAGAGAGGAGAAACGACATGTTTGAAAACTTATTCGCCGGAATACAACAGGTCTTTACAGCCGGAAACCTTCTCTTCTGTCTTGTCTGCACCGTTTTCGGTATTGCCATCGGTGCAATGCCGGGGCTGGGGCCGACCATCGGGATGACGCTCCTGATCCCGCTCACTTACGGGATGAATACCACGACGGCGCTTCTGGGTCTGGCAGCTTGCTACTGTGCCACACAGTATGGTGGATCCATCACAGCGATCCTGATCAAGACTCCCGGGACCGGCGCTGCCGCTGCGACAACCTTTGACGGTTACCAGCTGACCTTAAAGGGGCGGGCTGGGGAAGCTTTGGACGAAGCCGTTGTTGCGTCCTTCTGGGGCGGAATGCTTTCTGTAGTGGCTCTGATCCTGATCGCTCCTCCGCTTGCGAAGTTTGCTTTAAGGTTCAGCGCGCAGGAATATTTCTCCGTTGCTCTGTTCGGTCTTACTATCATTTCCGCTCTCTGCGGAAAAAACGTTTGGAAAGGTCTTATTGTCGGAGCATTTGGTATGCTGCTTGGATGCGTTGGAATCGATCCTTTCAATGCTCTTCCTCGCTACACCTTCGGGATGTACCAGCTGGAATCCGGTCTGCAGACACTGGCTGTTATGACAGGTATGTTCTCCATCAGCCGCATGTTCAAGCTTGGTGCGACAATCAACCAGGATGCCAGCAAAGAAGCCGCTAAAGTCACTGGTAAGCACAACCTTTTCAAGGATCTTTTCCGCTATCCGATGACATACCTTCGCAGTGCCCTGATCGGCATCGGTATCGGAATCATGCCGGCGGCCGGAGCAAACATCGCCACCTTTATCTCCTACGGACAGGGGAAGCGCTTTTCCAAAGAGGGAAAAGCCGGTTTATTCGGTACCGGATCAAGAGAAGGCGTTGCCTCTTGCGAGGCTGCCAATAACGGTGTTACGGGAGGCGCACTGGTTCCGACCTTAACGCTCGGCATTCCAGGGTCTCCGCCCATGGCGATCTTCTTAAGTGCGCTAATGGTTCACGGCCTTTCTCCGGGCTACGATCTGTTCAGTACCCGGGCAAGCACTATTTACCCGTTTATGATCGGCCTGTTTGTCGCCAATATCTTCATGCTGTTGGTCGGATACTTTACCGCACGCCATTTTGCAGCGGTAACGAAGGTTCCGAACAGTATGCTGGCTGCGGCAGTCGTCATAGCCTGTGCAAGCGGACTTTTTGCAGCTTATAACACCATGTTCAACGTCTATCTGCTTCTTCTGTTTGGTGTCGTCGGCTACTTTATGGAGAAGTACGACTTCAGCGTTGTTCCCTTGGTACTGGGAATGCTGCTTGGCCCCTTAACAGAAAAAGGGTTGCTGCAGGGAATTGCACTTTCCAGAGGCGCAGTACCTTTTGCTATTTCCCTGTTCACTCGTCCCATCTCGCTCTTCTTTATGATTGCGACAATCCTTTCCCTGATTTCCGGGATCCGGACTATGCGGAGAGATTCAAAAGAGGTCGTGAACGAAGATTCAGAGAGCGATGAATAACCATTATCCAAGAATGAAAGGAATTGACTGATATGGCAACGAAATTCACCTATTACGGAGGCATGTGCATTCTCGTAGAACGCAGCGACGGATTCAAGATTCTCTGCGACCCCTACTTCCACAAAAACCAGTTCACCGAAAAAGTCCCGGCAGATTTTGCTGATGTAGATCTGATTCTGGTAACCCATCACGCAACTGACCACTACGGAGACGTGGTGGAAGTCATGCAAAACAACAAAAAAGCCAAAGTTATGATGCCCGGCGACTGCGTGCACATTTTCAAAAAGGAAGCGCCTGAAATCCCGAAGGACCGGATAATCGGAACCATCTACGGGGATTGCAGAGAATTTGGCATAACGACTGTACGCACCATGGTAGCCTGGCACGGATCCAGAACGCTTTACGAGAACGGTTTCCTCTCTTATGGCATTCCGGTTGGCTTTATGGTTCTTGTTGAGCCGGGCGTCACCTACTACCATCCCGGCGACACTGCTCTGCATGAAGGCTTCCGCCTGATGCGGGAACTGTACTCTCCCAACGTCATGGCTGTCGGAATCGGAAACATCCGCGACGGTGCTTCCTGCGAGCAGACCCCCAGGGAAGCGGCAAAGAGCGTGGAAATGCTCGGTGCAAAGATCGTAATCCCGACTCACTACATCCCCGGCAGCGCCAAGCTTGCTGAATTCAACCGCCATATGCAGTCGTTCGCGCCGGACGCCATGATCTGCGAGGCTATCGAGAAGACCTTTACGGTTGTTCCGACTACTGTAACATTTGAGGAATGAGGTGACAAACCATGGAATTAAAGAAAATCGGCTGGCTGCAGGTACATGCGCCGGAGTTATGCAAAGAGGAAGATGAAAACGTCCCGGAAGGTTTCACAACCATACGGCCGACTGATGAAACAGATCCCACAGAGATTCGCCGTATTATGGAAGAAGCTGACTATCTCATCACTGCGGATATGACCAGAGACGACTTCGCCATCGCGAAGAACCTGAAGATGATCCAGAAGTGGGGTATCGGCGTGGATCGCATCGACCTGGATGCTGCGGCAGAAAACAACATCCCCGTCTATATCACGTCCGGTGCCAACTCCATTCCGGTGGCGGAACTGGCTGTCGGTCTTATGCTTTCGGCCTTCCGCAGAATTCCGTATGTGGACAAGACCGTGCGCGAAGGCAAATGGATCCGCAAAAACATGCGAGCCGAATGCCAAATGCTCAACGGCAAGACGATCGGGCTTTTAGGCATCGGCAATATCGCCAAGAAGGTTGCCCGTATGGTCAGCGGCTTTGATCCCAAGGAGATCATCTATTACGATATCCGTCCGCTTACCCCCGAACAGGAAGAGGCTCTCGGCGCTCATTATGTAAGCTTCGAAGAGCTTTGCCGCAGAGCCGATGTGCTCTCTGTCCATGTTCCTTTGATGCCCGCCACCAAAGGTATGATCGGCGAAGAACAGTTTAACACAATGAAGCCGAACATGATCCTTGTAAATACGGCGCGCGGCGGCGTCGTGAACGAGAAAGCCCTGATCAAGGCCTTAAAGGAAGGAAAGATCTACGGCGCTGCCTTAGACACCTTCGAGTCCGAGCCCATCGAGAAGGACAACCCTCTCCTTACCATGGACAACGTTGTTCTGACCTGCCACTGCGGCGGCGGCGTTGTGGATAACGTTATGAACGTCACTCGTCATGCCTATTATAACATTGCCGCTTTTGAAAAAGGAGAAGCCCCCAAGCATCCGCAGGATGTTATCGTTGCAAAGAAGTAAGCGAGGTATATTATGTCTTTTATCGGCAGCAATATCATGATGGAAAAACTGCGCCGGGGCGAGATTTCCATCGGAACGCAGATCCGCAGCCGCAATGAGATGGCGGTCGAAATAGCCGGCCTCTTAGGGTTCGATTTCATCTATCTGGAAACAGAGCATTTCATGTGCAATGATGAGACCATCGAAAACATTGCCCGCGCGGCCCAGGGTGTCGGAACGGTTCCGCTTGTAAGAGTTCCTTCTCAGGATCCGGAGATTTTAATGCACCTGCTGGACGCCGGCGTAATGGGAGTAATAATCCCTCATGTGGAAAACGGCGAAGAAGCCAGACGGCTGGTAGAAGCCTGCAAATACCCGCCGCGCGGCACACGCGGCTCCGGAATGGGATCCCGGGCAGCAAGCTACGGCCTGATCCCGAAAAACGAATACCGCGAACTTGCCGACAAGAACACCTGCGTTCTCTTCATGATCGAGAGCGAGGCAGCTGTCAACCGGATCGACGAGATCATTGACAGCGGCGTGGATGTCATCCGGATCGGCCGCAACGATCTGGCGGAAAGCATGGGATTAAAGGGCAACACAAAGGATCCCCGGGTCACCCAGGTCGTAGATTACGCCATCTCCCGCTGCAAAGCGAAAGGGATCCCCGTCGGCACCGCAGCAGGCTCCGTCACAGCGGTACAGGAAGCGATTGCACAGGGCTTTACACAGATCAGCTATGCATCCGATCTGGCCATCCTGGCAAAGGCCTGGCAGAAAGATCTCAAGTCCATTCATGAGCTTTTGGGATAATATTATCTCTCCTCCCCTCTCCTCAATATCGGGGAGAGGGGTTTCCTTTTGAGAAGGATTATCGTATGGTTTACGAAACGAAGATCGGCCGGTTTGAGTATGTCTCGGAATGGAATGCACGCGTCAGTGAGCTGGTGCAGGGTCAGATTGCTGGAATCGGCTCGGACAGACAGAACTGTATCTATCTCCTGACAAGATCGCATCCTGCTATTCTGATTCTTGACAAAGACGGCAACCTTCTGCATGCCTGGGACGACCGGTGTTTTGTCCGCCCCCACGGAATCCACATCATTGATGGTCACGCTATCTTTGTCGTGGACGATGCGGCACACGCCGCTTATGAATTTACGCCGGATCTCAAGCTGGTGCATGTCTTCGGAACACCGGGCACGCCTTCGGATACCGGCTGCATTAACAAGGACTATAAGACCGTCAAAGAGTCTTCCGGTCCATTTAACTATCCGACCAATGTCACCTCAGATGAATCCGGCACCCTATACTTTTCTGATGGTTATGGGAATGCACGTATTCACGTCTTTAGCCCGGACAGAAACCTGAAGTACAGTTTCGGTTCACCCGGGAATGATCCGGGATCTTTTAATCTGCCGCATGACGTTTTCTGTCATGAAAACACCTTGTACGTAGCGGACCGACAGAATAACCGGATACAGTTATTTGACACATCCGGAAATCTTTTGGGTATCTGGAATAACCTGATACGGCCTGCCGGGATCTGTCTTGGCCCTGACGGTTATTTCTACGTGGCAGAGTGCAGCCACTGCACTACTTTCGATGCCAGTCCAAGCCGCATTACTATCTTCTCTTCCACCGGCCAGCTGATCGACCGCCTAGATATCGGATGCGGCGACGAGAAAGGAACAAGTTATCATACGGCACACGGTATTACCGTAGACAGCGAAGGAAGCATTTATATCGGTGAAGTAGGCAAAAACTATCCCATCGGGTATGTAGGAACTCAAAAGTACAGAAGAATTGGCTAAACAGATAAAACCGCTATGACACTTCGGACATCCGGCTTATAAACACGTCTCGGAGTACTGTTTCATAACGGTTCTTTACTTGTTACAGCATTCTTTCTTATATCCCATGGAAAACTTGTCCAATTCGGAAGGTTGCTGATAAACGAGATAGAAACTCACTGGTAATGATCAGAGGGATTGCAGAAAATCTGATCGCAGTGCAGCCAATAGATCCGGCATAAAAAAAGGAGGGAACTCTCGCTCCCCCAATGTCTGTTGTAATTAGAATATTATCAAAAAAAGTTAAAAAACAAGTCTCGTTTCAAAATATCTCTTTTACTTATGTTATTTAGAGCCTGAAAGAAAAGATTTTGGTATTATACAATGTCTGTTGCAGCTCGAAATAGAAATGATCTAAACGGGGGCAACGGGCCGCCCGTTTTTTTCATGGAAACAGGCAAAAAAAGAAGAACCCGGCTTATCAAGTAAGCTCAGATACTTCTTATTAGTGATTTAAAACAAGGCATTTCTAACCTCATCTTTATCACTTGAGTGGGGGAAGGTGGATTCGAACCACCGAAAGCACTGCTAACAGATTTACAGTCTGCCCCCTTTGGCCACTCGGGAATTCCCCCCTGTCTTTGGATGGGACCAACAGGGCTCGAACCTGTGACCCCTTGCTTGTAAGGCAAGTGCTCTCCCAGCTGAGCTATGATCCCAATTACAAAGGACAAACGACCCAGATCGGACTCGAACCGACGACCTCCGCCGTGAAAGGGCGCCGCACTAACCAAATGAGCAACTAGGACAAAAAACTGTACATACCGTGACTCGAAACCAGGACCGACCGGTTATGAGCCGGT
>JAFZRH010000039.1 GCA_017619975.1 Lachnospiraceae bacterium
ACGGCGCCTGCGTGCCCCAGCGGGACGGCGTATTCACACCGTACACGAAAGACTGGATGCACTGCTTGACTTCCTTCTGAGTCAGGTTGTCGATCTTCACGAAGGGAGCCAGATAAGTGTCAAAGGAAGAGAAGGCCTGGGCACCGGCCCATTCGTTCTGCATGATGCCGAGGAAGTTGACCATCTGATTGCAGAGCGTGGAAAGATGGCTGGCCGGAGAGGAGGTGATCTTGCCGGGCACGCCGCCCAGACCTTCCTGGATCAGCTGCTTTAAGCTCCAGCCGGCGCAGTAGCCGGTGAGCATGGACAGATCGTGCAGATGGATGGCCGCGGAGCGGTGGGCCTCGGCGACTTCCGGATCGTAGATCTCGCTGAGCCAGTAATTGGCGGTGATGGCGCCGGAGTTGGAAAGGATCAGACCGCCGACGGAATAGGTGACGGTGGAGTTTTCCTTCACGCGCCAGTCGTTGATCTGGAGGTAGTTGTCCACCAGGTCCTTATAGTTTAAGAAAACGCTCTTGACGTTGCGGATCTTTTCACGCTGCTTGCGGTACAGGATGTAGGCCTTGGCCACGTCCGAATACCCGGCTTCCGACAAAACTTTTTCAACACAGTCCTGAATATCTTCGACAGCGATCAGGCCGTCCTTGATCTTGGGCTCGAATTCGGATGTGACCCGAAGCGCCAGCATATCGACGACGCTGGGGTGATACTGCTTCTTTAAAGCGTCGAAAGCTTTTGTAATGGCGGCACTGATCTTCTGAACATTAAACTCTGCAATTTCGCCGTCACGTTTGACTACCTGATACATATAAATACACTCCTCCCGAATGAAACCGATCCGGTCCTACTGATTCTTTTTACGGCATCTTTCTTAAAAGCGCCTTTGTACGAAAGGGCGACAGACACCGAGTGCCTTGCATCGCAAGGCAGGCTAACTATAGCACATTCGAAAGGAAAAGGTCAATATTTAGTTGTCAAAAAAAGGAGAAACACAACATCTTGTGGTTTTGGGGATATCCGGGAGGCTTTTCCGAACGGGAGAAAGAAGCGGTTTTCCCTTGCGGCGCCTGAGAATCCGGCATTTTTGCAGGGCGCCGCGAGGGTGGATAAGATCAGCCGGATTGACTTTTTTCGACATCCGCGCCGGCGTTTTTAATCTGTGCCGCGCAGCTCGGCCAGGCCTACGGAAGGCTTAACGATATCGGCCCAGCGCAGCATATCCTCTTTGGACGGGGCGTGCAGGCCGGCAAACATCACGGAATCGCGGTCAGTGAATTTCTGAATAAAATACTTCCCGGCGCCGCGGATCAGCTCCGCGATCCCGGCGAAGGAGGCATCGTCGTGGAATTCGGCCACAGCGGTGGTGCGGAACTCGTAATCGATCCGGCCTTCCAGAAGCAGCGCGATGCTTTCCTTGAGCGGCGCCAGGTCCAGCGGATCCCGTCCGCAGGTCATGGCATAGCGCTCGGGAGAGTTTTTGATATCCATGGCAGCGCAGTCGATCAGGCCTTCTTCGATCAGAGCGCGCAGAGGACCCGGATGAAAACCGTTGGTATCGAGTTTGATGGGATAGCCGAGCGTCTTGATCTTCCGGCAAAGTTCCGGCAGATCCGGCCGCATCAGCGGTTCGCCGCCGGTAAGACAAACGCCCTCCAGCAGCCCCTGCCGTTTCTTTAAGAAGGAGAGCAGTTCGTCCTCCTCCATGAGAGCCGGCGCATTGACGTCCAGAAGATCGCTGTTGTGGCAGAAGGGGCAGCGCAGATCGCAGCCGCCGAAAAAGACCGTGCAGGCAACCTTGCCCGGATAGTCCAGTAACGTCATTTTCTGTAAGCCGTGTATCTTCATCGGGACTTTTATCCTTTCATGCTTGTTCCGAGAGGCCTTCCCATTTCTCGTAAAGAGAAGTGAGTTCTTTCCTGGCCGCGGCTGCCTGTCCGTCCAGTTCCAGAAGCTTTTTCGCGTCCGTCGCGTTTCCGGGCAGCGCCATTTCGGCTTCCAGCGCGGCGATCCGCGCTTCCAGTTCCTCGATCTGTTCTTCCGTCTTCTTCAGGGCGTTTTCCAGCCGGCGGCGTTTGCTGTCGGCTTCCTTCTGCTCCCGGCGGCGCTGAGCGGAATCCGTCAGCCCTTTGCCGGCCGTTTCGGCAGCGTCCGAAGCCGGATTGCCGCAGGCCGCCTTCTTTTCGAGATAATCGTCGTAGTTGCCGAGATATTCCGTCAGTGTCCCGCCGTCCAGTTCCAGGATCCGTCCGGCCAGCCGGTTGATGAAATAGCGGTCGTGCGAGACGAAGAAGAGCGTTCCTTCGAAAGCCGACAGCGCATCCTCCAGGATCTCCCGGGAAACGATATCGAGATGGTTGGTCGGTTCGTCGAGAATCAGAAGATTGCAAGGGGAGAGCATCAGCTTGGCCAGGCTTAAGCGGCCGCGCTCGCCGCCGGAGAGGGCCGGGATCGGTTTGAACACGTCATCGCCGGTAAAGAGAAAGGCAGCGAGGAGATTTCGGATCTCGGTATCGGTCATCTTCGGGTAGGACTCGCGGATCTCTTCGAAGAGCGTGTTGTTTTCGTTGAAAGTGTGCTGTTCCTGGTCGTAATATCCGACCTCGACCTGCGCACCGAAGCGGATGCTGCCGCCGTCCGGGCGCAGCGAACCGGTGAGCGCTTTTAAGATCGTGGTCTTGCCGCTGCCGTTTTCTCCGATCAGCGCGACCTTTTCACCGCGCCGCAGCGTGAAGGTAAGATCCTGGAAGAGCGTGCGGCTGCCGAAATGCTTGCTTAAGGAATCCACGGTCAGAACGTCCTGTCCGCTGACTGCCGAGCTGCTTAATTTCAGGTGCATGGAATCGTTCAGCTCCCGCGGCTTTTCCAGCCGGTCGATGCGGGCCAGCATCTTTTCGCGGCTCTCCGCGCGCCGGATCGATTTTTCACGGTTGTAGGATTTCAGCCTGGTGATGACGGCTTCCTCATGCCGGATCACCTTCTGCTGATTATAGTAATGCTTCAGGGCGATCTCGCGCTCGGCGGCTTTTTTCGCGGCGTAAACGCTGTAATTGCCGCTGTACATGCTGACCATGCCGTTTTCGACCTCGATGATCTTCGTGACGACGCGGTCCATGAAATAGCGGTCGTGGGAGACGATCAGCACCGCACCGGGGTAATCCTTCAGATACCCCTCCAGCCAGCCGACGGACGCGATGTCCAGATGGTTCGTCGGTTCATCCAGAAGGATCAGATCCGGCCGGGTCAGAAGCAGCTTGCCCAGCGCGACGCGCGTCTTTTCGCCGCCGGAAAGCACCCGGCAGGGCTTGGAAAAATCGCTCTCCGAATAGCCGAGCCCTTTTAAGACGCCGGTGATCTCACTGTGCACCGCATAGCCGCCTGCGTCCTCAAAACGGTGGGAGAGGCGGCTGTACTCCTCCATCAGACGGTCGAGCTCCGCGCCTTCGGTCCGGCTCATCTTCAGCTCCAGCTGCCGCAGCTCCTGCTCCATGGCAAAAACCGCGGCGCGGGCGGACGCCAGTTCTTCGTAGACCGCGGCGGCCGAATCCAGTCCCTGATGCTGTGTCAGATAACCGAAGGAGGCGCCGCCGCGCAGGGTGACGGAGCCGCCGTCCGGCGTCAGCTGTCCGCTGATCAGATTCAGGAGGGTGGATTTTCCGGCCCCGTTGATGCCGACCACTGCCGCTTTTTCCTTTTCCTCTATGTGAAAATAGCCGCCCTTCAGGACGGGGACGGCGTCGAAGCTCATCTTCAGTTCGCGGCAGGCAAGCAGCATGGTTTCTCCTTCAGAGGCGCTCCCCGAAAACGCTGTTTTGCGGGAGCGGATTTATCATAGCCGAAAAGCGGCAGCGCTGCAAGAGAAAAAAACGGCGGGACAAGAGAAAAAATCAGAGTCGTTGACAATGACGGGGAAAGGGAATATAATTATTCGGACGTAAGCTGTCTTACGTTCTGATTTGCGTATTTTCACGATAAGGGAGGAATGGACTTTGACGTCCGCAGCAATTCCACAGGTTGTGATAAAGCGTCTGCCCCGCTATATGCGCTTCCTTTCTGAGCTGAAAGAGCAGGGGGTCGACCGGATCTCTTCTCAGGAATTATCCGACCGGATGCATGTGACAGCTTCCCAGATCCGGCAGGATCTGAATCATTTCGGCGGTTTCGGCCAGCAGGGATACGGCTACAACGTCCCCAACCTGATCACGGAGATCGGCAAGATCCTGGGCCTGGACAAGCCGCACAATCTGATCGTGATCGGAGCCGGGAATCTGGGCCGCGCTCTGGCCGGCTACAGCAGTTTTGAGGACCGGGGACTGTATATCCGTGCGCTGTTCGATGCCGTGCCGGAAAACACGGTCAGCGACGTCCGCGGACTGCCGGTCTTCGGCATGGACGTGCTCCCGGACTATCTGAAACAGCACGGGATCGATATAGCCGTTCTGACGATCCCGAAGGAAAACGTCAGAAAAGTAGCCTCCCAGCTGTATGAGCTCGGGATTCGCGGCTTCTGGAATTTTGCCCATATCGACCTGGCCCTGCCGGAGGATGCGGTGGTGGAAAACGTTCACCTTTCGGAAAGCCTGATGCAGCTGACCTATTATATGAAGCACTGAGAGGGAGACGGAGAAGTCAATCTTATGGAAAGAGCCTATATCAATCTGTACCCGGAAAGGATGCGCGGCAACGTCCGCCGGATCATGCGGCGGCTCCCGGAACGGACGAAACTCTGTCTGGTGGTCAAAGCGGACGCGTACGGCCTGGGAGCCGCCCAGCTCGCGCCGGCTCTTGAAAGCGACGCGGATTTCTTCGCTACGGCAACCGCCACGGAAGCCCTGCAGCTGAGAAAATGCGGGATCACGAAGCCGATCCTGATCCTGGGTTTTACCGGCCGGGAGGACTGGCCCGAACTGGTGCGCAGCCAGGTCCGGATCACGGTCTACCGGCGCGCGTACGCGGAAGAGCTCTCCCGCATGATGGTCCGGCTCGGCGAAACGGCGCTGATCCACCTGAAGCTGGATACCGGCATGAACCGTCTCGGCTTCGAGCCCAATGAAGAAGACGCGGATGAACTCTTGAAGATCGCGGCGCTGCCGGGTCTGAAAATCGAAGGCCTTTTCAGTCATTTCGCCAGAGCGGACGAAAGGGATTTAAGCGCCGCCCGCACGCAGTACGAACGCTTCTGCTGGATGAAGCAGGCGCTGAAGGCGCGCGGCCTTGTGCCAGAGATCTGCCACATCGCGAACAGCGCGGCGGCCATGGTCTTTCCCGAAGCGGCCGAGGATATGGTCCGGCTGGGGATCGCGGCCTACGGTCTGGTGCCGTCTTCCGAGATGGACATCCCCGTGAAGCTGGAGCCGGTCGCGGAATGGAAGAGCGGCGTGGTTATGGTCAAGGATCTCTTCCCGGGGGAAGCGGTCAGCTACGGCGGAAAATTTACGGCCAAGCGGCTGATGCGGCTGGCGACCGTGCCGGTCGGCTACGCGGACGGCTATACGCGCCGTCTCTCCGGAAAGAGCCGCGTTCTGATCCGCGGACAGTACGCGCCGGTCTGCGGCACCATCTGCATGGATCAGATGATGGTGGACGTGACGGATATCCCCGGCGTTGAAACGGGCGATGAAGTGACCCTGATCGGACGCGACGGGGACAGGGAGATCACGCTGGAGGAGCTCGCCTCCTTAAGCGGCAATCTGAATTATGAATTCCAGTGCGGCCTTTCCCGCTGGCGGGACGGCCGTCATGTGATAGAAGAATAACGGAAGAAGGAGGCAGAAAATGTCCGGACATTCAAAATTTTCAAACATCAAGCACAAGAAAGAAAAAAATGACGCCGCAAAGGGGAAAATTTTCACCCGTTTCGGCCGTGAGATCGCAGTTGCCGTCAAGGAAGGCGGCCCCGATCCGAATAATAACAGCAAACTGAAGGATATCATCGCGAAGGCCAAGGCAAACAACATGCCGAACGACACCATCGACCGCAGCATCAAAAAGGCGGCGGGCGAAGGCGCCGGCGCGGATTACGTGCGCGCCACCTATGAAGGCTACGGCCCCAAGGGAACGGCGATCATCGTGGAAACGCTCACGGACAACAAGAACCGGACCGCTTCCAACGTCCGCAACGCCTTTACCAAAGGGCAGGGCAGCGTCGGCGCCCAGGGCTGCGTTTCCTACATGTTCGATGAAAAAGGCCAGATCATTCTGGACAAGGAAGAGATCGACATGGATCCCGATGATCTGATGATGCTGGCCGTCGAAGCCGGTGCCGAGGATTTCGACGACGAAGAGGAC
>JAFZRH010000040.1 GCA_017619975.1 Lachnospiraceae bacterium
GGCATGAACGTGGGCGCGAAGGTGACCCTCCGCGGCTCCCGCATGGAAGAGTTCATGGATAAGCTGGTCAACATCGCCCTGCCCCGCGTCGGCGACTTCCGCGGCGTGAGCACCAAAGCCTTCGACGGCCGCGGCAACTACGCCCTGGGTATCCGCGAGCAGCTGATCTTCCCGGAGATCGAGTACGATAAGATCGACAAGACCCGCGGGATGGACGTTATCATTGTCACAACGGCGAAGACCGACGAAGAAGCCAGAGAGCTTCTGACCCAGTTCAATATGCCGTTCAGCCGGAGCTAAGGAGGGACATCATGGCAAAAACATCAATGAAGATCAAGCAGCAGCGCACCCCGAAGTTCTCGACCCGTGCGTACACCCGCTGCCGGCTGTGCGGCCGCCCTCATGCGGTTCTGCGCAAATACGGCATCTGCCGCATCTGCTTCCGCGAATTAGCCTATAAGGGCGAGATCCCCGGCGTTCGCAAGGCGAGCTGGTAAGGAAAGGAGGAATTCACCATGGCTGTAATGAGCGATCCGATCGCAGATATGCTTACCAGAATCCGCAACGCCAATACGGCGAAGCACGACAGTGTTGAAATCCCTTCCTCCCGCGTGAAGGCTGCCATCGCTGAGATCCTGTTAAAGGAAGGCTACATCAGAAGCTACAGCATCGACGGCGACGACGTGAAGAAAACCATCCACGTCAGCCTGAAGTACGGCAGAGACAAGAACGAGAAGGTCATTCACGGCCTGTCCCGCATCTCCAAGCCCGGTCTCAGAGTGTATGCCGGCGTGGAAGATATGCCGAAGGTCCTGGGCGGTCTGGGCATTGCCATCGTTTCCACCAATGAAGGCATCATGACCGACAAGGAAGCCCGCGAAAAGAACGTCGGCGGCGAAGTGCTGGCCTACGTCTGGTAAAGAATTGAGGAGGAAAAAGGCGAAATGTCACGAGTAGGAAGAATGCCTATCGCGATCCCCGCGGGTGTTTCCGTGGATATCGCAGAAAATAACAGTGTGACGGTAAAAGGCCCGAAGGGAACGCTGACCCGCGTCCTGCCGGCCGAGATGGAGATCAAGAAGGAAGGCGCTGAGATCGTTATCAGCCGTCCGAATGATCTGAAGAGAAGCCGGGCTCTGCACGGTCTGACCCGTGCCCTGCTGCACAACATGGTCGTCGGCGTTTCCGAAGGCTTCCAGAAGGTTCTGGAGATCAACGGCGTCGGTTACCGCGCGGCCAAGGAAGGCAACAAGCTGACCCTTTCTCTGGGGTATTCCCATCCCGTAGTCATGATCGACCCCGAAGGCGTGGAATCCGTCTGTGAGACGGCCAACAAGATCGTCGTCAAGGGTATCGATAAGGAAAAAGTCGGACAGTATGCCGCCGAGATCCGCGGCAAGCGCGGACCGGAGCCTTACAAGGGCAAGGGCATCAAGTACGCCGACGAGCATATCCGCCGCAAAGCGGGTAAGGCCGGCAAGAAGTAAGGAGGTTCGATATGGTTAGCAAGGAATCCCGTAAAGAAATTCGCTTAAAGAAACATTTAAGAACCCGCAACCGCTTTGCCGGCACGGCCGAAAGACCCCGTCTGGCCGTTTACAGAAGCAACAAGCACATCTATGCGCAGATCATCGACGACGATGCCCAGAAGACCCTGTGCGCCGCCTCCACGGTGGAAAAGGATGCGAAAGCTGCCCTGGAATTCACCGACAATACGGAAGCCGCCTCTTATGTGGGCACCTTGATCGCCAAGCGTGCGCTGGAAGCCGGAATTACCGAAGTCGTTTTTGACCGCGGCGGTTTCCTGTATCACGGCAAGATCGCAGCATTAGCGGACGCGGCCCGTGAAGCCGGTCTGAAGTTCTAAGGAGGCACGGTATGAAGAAAACGAATATCAATCCCAGTTCCCTGGAATTAACGGATACGCTCGTTGAGCTGCGTCGTGTTTCCAAGACCGTCAAGGGCGGCCGGAATTCCCGCTTCGCCGCGCTGGTCGTCGTCGGTGACGGAAACGGTCACGTCGGCGCCGGCACCGGCAAGGCCAAGGAAGTTCCCGAAGCCATCCGCAAGGCCAAAGAATCCGCGACCCGTCATCTGGTGGAGATCCCCCGGGATGAAAACGGTTCCGTTCCTCACGACTTTATCGGCAAGTTCGGCAGCGCCACGGTCATGCTGAAGCGTGCTCCGGAAGGTACCGGCGTTATCGCCGGCGGCCCCGCCCGTGCCGTGATGGAAAAAGCCGGGATCCGGAACATCCGTACCAAGTCCCTGGGCTCCAACAACAAGCACAACGTCGTTCTGGCGGCCATCGACGGTCTGACCAGCATGTACACTCCCGAAGAGATCGCCCGCCTGCGCGGCAAGTCTCTGGATGAGATCTTAAGATAGGAGGAACGTCATGGCTAAGACATTAAAGATTACCCTGGTTAAATCCCCTATCGGTGCGATTCCGAAGCACAAAAAGACGGTGGAAGCGCTCGGCCTTCACAAGCTGCATCACACGGTGGAGCTGCCCGATAACGAAGCGGTCCGCGGCATGATCTGGCACGTGAAGCACCTGATTCAGGTAGAGGAGGTAGAGGAATGAATTTATCCAATTTACAGCCTGCTGAGGGCGCAACCCACAACGATTTCCGGCGCGGCCGCGGCCACGCTTCCGGAAACGGCAAGACGTCCGGCAAGGGCCACAAGGGTCAGAAAGCCCGTTCCGGGTCCCCTCGTCCCGGCTTTGAAGGCGGCCAGATGCCTCTGTTCCGCCGCCTGCCCAAGCGCGGTTTTACCAACATCAATTCCCGGAATTATGTCGGCATCAATCTGGATCTCTTAAGCGCTTTCTTTGAGGACGGCGCCGTGATCACGGAAGACGCGATCCTGGAAGCCGGTCTGGTGAAGAATCCCCGCGACGGCATCAAGATTTTAGGAAACGGCGAACTGACCAAGAAGTTCACCATCTCCGGTCTGGCTGTCAGTGAAGGAGCCAAAAACAAGATCGAAGCTGCCGGCGGCAAAGTGGAAGAATAATCCGGGAGGCATCCAATGTTCAGAAACATCCTGAATGCATTCAAGATCAAGGATATCCGCAAACGGCTGATCTTCACGCTGCTGATCATCGTGCTTGTGCGTCTCGGCAACCAGATCGTGACCCCCGGCATCAATACCGCCTGGGTCAAGCAGTGGTTCCAGCAGATGCAGAACTCGGCGTTCAACTTCTTCAACGTGATCACGGGCAGTTCCTTCTCGACGATGTCCATCTTCGCCCTGAACATCTCCCCCTACATCACGAGCTCCATTATCGTTCAGCTCTTAACCATCGCGATCCCGCGGCTGGAAGAGCTGTCCAAGGAGGGTGAGGAAGGCAAGAAGACCATCAACAAGATCACGCGGTATCTGACCATCGCTCTGGCCCTGATCCAGTCCATTTCCATGGCGATCGGCTTCGGCACCAATTACATGACCAACTACACCTGGTACAACGTCATCATCGTGGGCGTGGTCATGACGGCGGGTGCCGCGGGCCTGATGTGGCTGGGCGAGCGCATCACGGAGAAGGGCATCGGCAACGGCATTTCCATCCTGCTGCTGGTGAACATCCTGTCCGGGCTGCCGAATGACTTCGCGACCCTGTATCAGACCTTCGTCAAGCCGAACGGCGTGACGCTCGGCATCATCGCCGCGGTCCTGATCCTGGCTCTGATCCTGGCTCTGGTCGTCTTCGTTATCTACCTGCAGGACGGCGAGCGCCGCGTTCCGGTCCAGTACGCCAAGAAGCTGCAGGGACGCCGGATGATGGGCGGACAGTCCTCCCACATCCCGATCAAGGTCAACACCGCCGGTGTTATCCCCGTGATCTTTGCCAGCTCCCTGCTCTCCATTCCGTCCCTGATCGCCAGCTTTGCCGGCGTGAATGTGTCCCAGCCTACGACCGTGGGCGGCCACATCATCAAGGGCCTTTCCCAGAGCAGCTGGTTCAACTTCAAGGAACCGATCTACTCCATCGGTCTGCTGCTGTACCTGTTCCTGCTGGTGGTTTTCGCTTACTTCTACACTTCCATCACCTTCAACCCGACGGAAGTGGCGAACAACATGAAGAAGAACGGCGGTTTTGTCCCGGGTATCCGTCCCGGCAAGCCTACGGCCGATTACCTGAACAAGATCCTGAATTCTCTGGTCTTTATCGGTGTGGCCGGTCTGGCGATCGTCGCCGTGATCCCGATCATCCTGACGGGCATCTTCGGCGTCGGCAGCTCTCTGTGCTTCTTCGGTACGAGTCTGATCATTATTGTCGGCGTCATTCTGGAGACCTTAAAGCAGGTCGAATCCATGATGACCGTCCGCAGCTACAAGGGCTTTTTAAACAATTAAGGAGCAAGCGAGATGAAGATCGTATTATTAGGCGCTCCGGGCGCCGGCAAAGGAACCCACGCCCAGTATCTGTCTGATAAATATGAGATTCCGCATATCTCCACCGGGGATATCTTCCGGGCCAATTTAAAGAACGGCACGCCCCTGGGCCTGAAGGCGAAAGCCTATATGGACCGGGGCGAGCTGGTCCCGGATGAGCTGACGGTGGATCTGGTGCTGGATCGTCTGACGCAGGAAGACTGTGAGAACGGCTACATTCTGGACGGTTTCCCCCGCAACCTTTTCCAGGCGGAAGCGCTGACCGAAGCGCTGGCCGAAAAGGGAGAGGAGATCGATCACGCGATCCATTTTGTGATCAGCGAGGAGGCGATCATCCGCCGCATGAGCGGCCGCCGCGTCTGCCCGGTCTGCGGAGCCACCTACAACGTCGTGGGCATGCCTACGAAGGTGGAAGGCATCTGCGACCGCTGCGGCAGCGAGGTGATCCAGCGGGAGGATGACAAGCCCGCCACCGTTTTAAAGCGCCTGGAAGTCTACCGGGAGCAGACGGAGCCCATCGTCGGCTATTACCGCGAACGCGGGAAGGAAGAGCGGATCGATTCCGCACAGCCGCTGGAAGAGGTCCGCAGAGCGCTGGACGATCTTCTGAAGGAGGACGGCGATGGCTGTCACTGTGAAGACTGAGCGCGAGATCGAACTGATGCGCACAGCCTGCGGATATCTGAGCGAGATCCTGGATGAGATGACCGCCTATGTAAGGCCCGGGATGTCCACGAAGGAGATCAACGATTTCGGCTATAAGCTGATCCGCGCGAAAGGCTGCGTCCCCAACTTCCTGAATTACGAAGGCTTTCCCGGATCCTTCTGCCTTTCCTTAAACGAAGAGGTGGTGCACGGGATCCCGTCAAAGAAGCGTATCGTAAAGGAAGGCGATCTGCTCAGCATCGACGGCGGTCTGATCTACAAAGGCTACCATTCCGACGCGGCCCGAAGCCTCATTGTGGGAGGCCGGGACAAGGCCGATCCGGCCGTGCTTAAGCTGATGGATGCGACCGAAGAATCTTTCTTCAAAGGCATCGAAAAGGCTGTGGCGGGAAATCATCTCTACGATATTTCCAACGCCATCGCGGACTACATCGAGCCTTTCGGGTACGGGATCGTACAGGATCTGACAGGGCACGGCATCGGCCGTCACCTGCATGAGGACCCGATGATCCCGAACTACCGTCAGTCCTCCCGCGGCATCCGCTTAAGGCCCGGCATGACCCTGGCCGTCGAGCCGATGATCGCGCTCGGCACCTGGGAAGTGGATTTTGCCGACGACGGCTGGACCTGCACCACAAAAGACAAAAAGGTGGCTTCTCATTACGAAAACACCATCCTCGTCACCGACGGAGCCCCCGAGATTCTGACGCTCCCCGGCGGCAGAAAGCGCGCAAGCGCAGAGCAATAAGGAGATAAGTACGCATGTCAAAAACCGACGTCATCGCTATGGAAGGTAAGGTGCTGGAAAAGCTTCCCAATGCCATGTTCCGCGTTGAACTCGAGAACGGCTTAGAGGTGCTGGCCCATATCAGCGGCCGGCTCCGCATGAACTACATTCGCATCCTGCCCGGTGATAAGGTTACGGTGGAATTATCCCCTTACGACCTCACGAAAGGACGCATCAGCTGGCGGGACAAGTAAAAAAGTACTTGACACAAAAGCTTATGCTGTGATACATTAATAGTTGCGCTTCGCTCAAAAGCGCGCTCATTCGAAATAAAGGAGAATGACCATGAAAGTGAGATCTTCTGTAAAGCCCATCTGCGAGAAGTGCAAAGTCATCAAGCGTAAGGGCAGCATCCGTATTATTTGCGAAAACCCCAAGCATAAACAGCGTCAGGGTTAATTTTTAGGAGGTAAATAGCACATGGCTCGTATTTCAGGTGTTGACTTACCGAGAGAAAAACGCGTGGAGATCGCTCTGACCTATATCTATGGGATCGGGCGCACCAGCGCGGGCCGTATCCTCAAAGACGCCGACGTGAATCCTGATACCCGGGTGAAAGACCTGACGGACGATGAAGTCGCCCGCATCAGCAAGGTCGTCGA
>JAFZRH010000041.1 GCA_017619975.1 Lachnospiraceae bacterium
AACAATTACCTCCGCAAATAATGAATCGACATCCGGTTAGCGAGGCTTTCTTGCTACGATCAGATACCGGTGCGTAGTTCCGGAAATTTTGCCCTCCCGCTCTATGATTTCCTGCAATTTCAAAAGCCGGTCAAAGCAGCGGTCGACAGAAAAGCCTGGGAACTCCCATTCGATGATTCTGGCAAACCACACGAAGGCGCCGATGTCGTAGAAGCTGATCGGACCAAATGCTTCATCCGCTTGCAGGATCTCGAAGCCCGCGTCAAGAAACCCCTCTCTCTGCTCCCTCAGATTCTCATGGGGAAACGGCTTCCCGACGCCGGGAAGGACCATTTCAACGAGTTCTCTGTCATTATCGGCTCCCACCTGCTGGGTGATGAACAGCCCGCCGGGTTTCAGCAGCCGTCTGATCTCCGGCGGGAAAAAATCGCCGTGCCGATTGATGATGATATCAAAGGACTCATCGTCAAAGGGAATATGCGCTGCGTCTTTGCATTCGCGCAGGTCGATCCCCAGCGGCGTCAGCCGCTCCCTGCAGAGCTTTACATTCGGCGGATAGCCCTCTGTCGCGGCCGTGTTCTCATACGGATGATGCAGCGAGAGGAGAAGCTCCCCGCCGCCCGTATCATAATCAAGAAGCTTCATTTCGTCCTTAAGGGCGCTGCGGACGATCGCCTCGTAATCCCACGGAAGACGGTTTTCTTCTTCATAGCGCCCTTTGATATGCGAAAAATCCCAGCCCTTTATAAAGGCGCAGTCTTCTTCACTTTTCCATGCCGCTTTCAGTTCTTCCGTCGTCATTTCCGTCTCTCCGCCGATCCAGATTTCAAGGCATTTCTGCCGGGCATCCCGACAAGCCGGGATTTACCGGGAGCCTCTTCGGTTCAACAGTTTCCCGTAAAGCGATCTTCCCATAAAAAAGCAAAACAGTCCGA
This sequence comes from Lachnospiraceae bacterium, assembly GCA_017619975.1. GTDB lineage: Bacteria > Bacillota > Clostridia > Lachnospirales > Lachnospiraceae > UBA6987. The sequence continues at coordinate 936 of JAFZRH010000041.1, forward strand.
AGACCGTCGAGACAGCCATAACCGCATATCCGGTTTTTGTTATTTTCCCGTTCCCGGTATACAGATCGTTTCCCGGTCCCAGCAGTTTGATCATGGTGTTCCTCCTCGAATTCCGATTTTCAGGGCTGATCGTACCGCAGCCGATCGCACCGTGCGGCTTGCCGAACCGGGCTTTGCCGGACCGGTTCAGCTTTGGATCCGCTTGATGACATACGCGGCGTATTGTTTGGCAAGAGCTTGATCATAGACGGCCTCAGCGCTTTCGGAGTATTCACGCATGGCCTCTGTGATCAGAGGACGGTATTCCGGCGGCAGGGCTTTGATCGCCCATTCTCCGCCCTCCTTCTTGGAAAGGACAAGCCCGTCTTCTTTATAAGCCAGCACCCTGGCCAGGTTCAAGGTCAGATACAGGGGGTATTCCGTGATTTCCTCCGCGGCGTTTTCGATGTCGAACCACAGCGAATCCATATAATCACGGCCCGGGACCTCTGCAAACACGTCCTTTATCGGCAGGCCGCAAAGGCATACGCCCCTGTTGTTTATGACCGTAAAATGAGCGGCAAGGTCTTTATCCGTGCCTTTCATTTCGCGGATATAATCATCGGGATCCTCTTCGTACCATTCCAGATATCCGGCCGAAAAATGCAGTTCATACGGCGTGGGATAAACGAACGGTTTGCAAACTTTTCGGAGAACGACGCTCATCTCGATCCCCTTCGCAGGGCCGCGGGCGTTGTAACCGACGACCATGTCCATGAATGTCCTTTTCACAGGATCGGACAGAGGCCGATCGACCACGATGATCAGGTCTATATCGCTCTTTCGGGGATTGAAGCATCCCATGGCCAAAGAGCCGTGCAAATATATCCCGACCAGATTATCCCGCAGGATCTCCTTTGACTGTTCGACAAAGCCGTTGATCAGGCTGTCCGTTTGCAGCGACATCGTATCTTTCCCTTCCCCGGATCCCGGTTTGCTGAAATAAGCATACCAAAAATACGCCGGCGTGATTATCTATAGCTTGATTACCGCGTTGATATCCCCATCCTGTTCACCGATCTCCTGAAATCCCATGGAAAGATACAGCTTCCTTGCGACCTCGTTGTTCTTGTCATAGCAAAGCCAGCAGTAATCCGCTTTGCCGTGCGGGAAGGTCTTAACGAACTCCAGGGCAAGTTCTGCGGCTTTCCTTCCGTATCCTTTTCCCTGCTCTTGTTCATCTATCATCAATCGCCATAGAAAATAATTGTTTTTGGATATTTCCGGGGCGTCAGGATCATTGCACACTTCGCCATAATCATAAGCGATCATTAAGAATCCGACTGCTTTATCGTCATCAAATACCCCAAAAGGGTACACCGCGCCTTCGGTCTTGTTTCCGACATAGGCATGGACGAGACTCCATTCATTACCTGCAATAAAGCTTTCCTGCTCTTTATTCACGGTAAGTTCAACAACATCCCAAACATTGTACTTGTTTAGTTCTTCCAAATGCACCATTCGTCGTTCCTCCCTTCCGAAGCGCCTGTAATCATTTTATCATGCCCGTCTCGATTAAACAACAGAAAACCTCTCTTGCCCATGGCAGGCAAAAGAGGTTTCTTTGATGGCTGAGCACGCCCAAAAGATACGCGGAAGATTTCACTGTTTTTTTTATCTGTATCATCGGGTCAGATTGATGATCAACACTGATCACCGCTTAAGACAAACTCTGTTTTTTCTGGAAGCTTGAAATAGTCGTTATCACCGCTACCGATTAAGACGAGTGTCTTGGAGTCCTTGATTTCGAAGGTAAAAGTCGTATCTTGGGATACGGCGATCACTTTGTTCTCTTTGGTCGTAAACGATCCCATTTCCGCGTAAGAGAAAACAGCCCCGGCTCCCAGCATAAAGCTTTGATCGTCGGTATTCAAAATCAAATACGGGGTAAGGAGTTCTTCATAGTCGCCGACGGCATAATATGTTCCGGAAGATAAGGCGACATCACGGCGATCAGAACCGCAGCCGGTCATTGCCAGCAAAAAAGCAAAACAAGCCGCAATAAAAACTGCGCGTTTCATAACTCTCACCTCCTCTGTCGTATATTACAATGATTTCCGTATTATTTCAACAGCGGCTGAAAAAACGAAGAAAACCTCTTTTGCCTCAGTGGACAAATGTGTAACCGAGCTTTTTCTCTGGGGTAATGCCGGGGAGTCAGTCTTCGGCGCCTCCCCGGATCGAAGACGGTATGGCAGCGTATGCTTCTGTCAGAGCACCGCTCAGGCGTAGGAGTGCAGGCCGGGCAGCAGGGTATTGACGCCGGCAAAGGTGAACAGCACCACCGGGATCGCGACGATCAGATACCAGGCGAGGAACGCAGCGTCCTTTTTCCAGCGCAGGCGCAGATGCAGATACACGGCGTAGATGATCCAGGTGATCAGCGCCCAGGTCTCCTTCGGGTCCCAGGTCCAGAAAGCTGACCAGGCCTGCTCGGCCCAGATCGCACCCGAGAGGATTACGACCGTCAGAAACAGAAAACCGAAGCCGACGAGGCGGTAGCTCAGATAGTCCATCTGCTGCAGTTTGAGCTCATCCGCCGTGCCCTGCTTCTTCATGCGGAGATAGCGCAGACTGACGCAGCCGGCCAGCACAAAGGCCGAATAGGCGAACACCGCCGAGCCGATGTGGATGCCAAACCAGGCGCTGCGCAGGGCGGGCATCAGCTCGGTGATCTCGCGCGGCTGCAGAGCGGCATAGCTGAGCACCAGCAGCGCCGCGGGCATCGCGGCGACGCTCAGCCACCCGGCCTTAACCTTGACGCGCAGCACGATCAGCAGCAGCGCGATGCCCCAGGCAAAGGCGCAGGCAAACTCGAACTGATTGGACAGCG
>JAFZRH010000042.1 GCA_017619975.1 Lachnospiraceae bacterium
CTGGCCCGTCTCCTTGTTCGTCGTGACCCGGAAGGTGGGGTCCTCCTCCGCGAGCTTCGCCAGAGCTTCGCCCATCTTGTCCTGACCGGCTTTCGTCTTCGGCTCGATGGCCACGTCGATGACCGGCTCCGGGAATTCCATGGATTCCAGGATGATGGGGTGCTCCTCGTCGCAGAGCGTATCACCGGTGGTGGTGTTCTTTAAGCCCACCACGGCGGCGATGTCGCCGGAATAGACCTTGCTGATCTCCATGCGCTTGTTGGCGTGCATCTGCAGGATGCGGCCCACGCGCTCCTTCTTCCCCTTGGAGGAATTGTAGACGTAGGAGCCGGAATCCAGCGTTCCCGAGTAGACCCGGAAATACGCCAGCTTGCCGACGAAGGGATCGGTCATGATCTTGAAGGCCAGCGCCCGGAAAGGCGCTTCGTCCGAGGAAGGGATCTCCACCGGGTTGCCGTCCATATCCTGGCCCTGAGCGGGCGGGATATCGAGCGGGCTCGGCAGATACTCCACCACGGCGTCCAGCAGCTTCTGCACGCCCTTGTTGCGGTACGCGCTGCCGCAGCAGACGGGAATGATCTTCATGTCGATGGTGGCGCGGCGCAGAGCGGCCTTTAGCTGCTCCCCGCTCGGCTCTTCATCGTTGAAGAACATTTCCATCAGCTCGTCATCCGTCTCGCAGATCTTTTCGATCATCTGCTGACGGTATTCTTCGGCCTGCTCCTTCATGTCGTCCGGGATCTCGGTGATCTCGATCACCTCGCCCTTGTCGTCACGGTAGTAGTAGGCCTTCCTTTCGAACAGGTCGATCAGACCGACGAAGCTGTCCTCCTTGCCGATAGGCAGCTGGATCGGGACCGGATTGTGGCCGAGTCTGGTATGGATCATGGAAACGGCGTTGAAGAAGTTGGCGCCCATGATGTCCATCTTGTTGATGAAGGCCATCCGCGGCACGCGATACTTGTCAGCCTGACGCCAGACCGTTTCCGACTGCGGCTCGACGCCGCCCTTGGCGCAGAAAACGCCGACCGCACTGTCCAAGACGCGCAGGGAACGTTCCACCTCGACCGTAAAGTCGACGTGGCCGGGCGTATCAATGATATTGATCCGGTGTTCCAAGGCGCCGGGAGCAGGCTTGTGTTCCAGTTCCCGGGTCCAGTGACAGGTGGTCGCGGCAGAGGTGATGGTGATGCCTCTTTCCTGCTCCTGTTCCATCCAGTCCATGGTCGCGGTCCCCTCGTGGGTATCGCCGATCTTGTAGTTCACGCCGGTATAGTATAAGATTCTTTCCGTAAGAGTGGTCTTGCCGGCGTCAATGTGTGCCATGATGCCGATATTCCGGGTCCTCTCAAGCGGATACTCTCTCCCAGACATGAATGGCTCCTTCCTGTTCCAGTGAAAAACAAATTAGAATCTGTAGTGGGCAAATGCCTTGTTGGCATCGGCCATCTTGTGCATATCTTCTTTCCGCTTTACAGCGGCGCCCGTGTTGTTGGCGGCGTCCATGATCTCACCGGCTAAGCGGTCCTGCATGGTCTTTTCGCCCCGTTTACGGGAGAACATCGTGAGCCAGCGGAGCGCCAGAGCCTGACGGCGGTCGGGCCGCACTTCGATAGGCACCTGATAGGTGGCACCACCGACGCGCTTTGCCTTGACTTCGAGCATGGGCTTGATGTTGTTCATCGCGTTCTCGAAAACTTCCAGAGCGGGCTTGCCCGTCTTCTTTTCGATCTGCTCGAATGCGCCGTAAACGATCTTCTGCGCCGTTCCCCGCTTTCCGTCCAGCATGATGTTGTTGACCAGCTTGGTCACAACCTTGCTGCCGTAAATGGGATCTGCCAGCACGTCTCTTTTCTGAGTATGTCCTTTACGCGGCACGTTACTTCCCTCCTTAAATATTTTTCGATTTCGGATCTTCGCAAACGCGGGTAGATCTTCGTCACATTTAATTCATCGGTACTCACATGTGCTTTCTGTGTCCGTGCACGGTTTCTATTTTCTTGGGAAAATATATACCTGAGCACTTACTGTTTTCAGCTTGTGTGGTTCTTGATGAGACGACTGTTACTTCTTGGCAGCAGTCTTACCGGCCTTCGGCCGCTTGGCGCCGTATTTGGAACGGGCTTTTCTGCGATTCGCCACACCGGCGGTATCCAGCGTACCACGGATGATGTGATAACGGGTACCGGGCAGGTCCTTCACTCTTCCGCCGCGGATCAGTACCACGCTGTGTTCCTGAAGGTTGTGTCCTTCGCCGGGAATATAGCTGGTCACTTCGATACCGTTGGACAGACGCACACGGGCGATCTTGCGGAGAGCGGAGTTCGGCTTCTTCGGGGTGGTGGTCTTTACGACCGTGCACACACCGCGCTTCTGAGGGGAAGCCTGGTTCGTCGCTTTCTTGTGCAGGGAGTTGTAACCCTTTAACAGCGCGGGAGCCGTGGACTTCTTCTCGGAAGTCTGTCTGCCTTTTCTCACCAACTGATTAAATGTAGGCATACATTTTCCTCCTTTCTTCAAAGAATATCGGCACATTTTAACAGGGAAACCGCCTTACCTTCGCACACAAAAAGAAGGCGCTTTCAAAAAACGTGCGCGGTGATTATATAATGATTCTCCAGGCCTGTCAAGCATTTTTTGCGGTTTTTTCCCTGTCCCGGCCCGTTTTTTTCGCTGTACCGCGCAGGAAAACAGGGATTGTTTCCTCTCTTGTCTCCCCGTTCCCGTCATGATATACTTTCATCATCCCGGAGCCGCCGGCTCTTTAAGCGAGGACAAAATATGATCAGAAGATTTACGTCGGGAAAACCGACCGTCACCGGTGCGGTGATCCGCCGGCTTCCTGCCGAAAACACGGACCGTTTTCCTTTTGCACACCGCTTTGAGAGCGGCTGTTTTGTCTTTTCTTTTCCGCTTAGAAAAGACGAGATCGTCTACGGTCTCGGCGAAGCGCCGCGCGGCATCAACAAGCGCGGCTGGCTCTACCGCAGCTGGTGCAGCGACGATCCTTTTCATACCGAAAACAAGCAGGCGCTTTACGGCGCCCACAACTTTCTGATCGCCGGCGGCTGCGGGATCTTCATCGATTTTCCCGCCGAGATCCGCTGGGATCTCGGTTATACCCACGCCGACGAGGCGGTGATCCGCCTGGACGGGGAGGATTTCGACATCTATCTGATCCGCGGGGAGACGCCGCGCAAGATTGTCCGCGAATTCCGCGCCCTGATTGGAAAGAGCTATCTGCCGCCCTTTTGGGGCCTCGGCTACCAGCAGTCCCGCTGGAGCTATCCCAATGCCGAAGCGGTTCGGAACGTGATTCGGGGATATGAGGAAGCCGGGATCCCGCTGGATGCCGTCTGCCTCGACATCGACTACATGGAGCGCTACAAAAGCTTCACGGTCAGCGAAGAAGCCTTTCCGGATTTTGAAAGCTTTGTCGGGGAAATCAAAGCACAGGATCTGCATCTGGTCCCCATCATCGACGCCGGCGTCAAAAAAGAGGACGGCTACGGCGTTTACGAGGAAGGCCGGGAGAAAAGATATTTCTGCAAGAACGCCGACGGCAGCGACTTTGAAGGCGGCGTCTGGCCCGGGTTGGTCGGCTTCCCGGACTTTCTGCGGCCCGAGGTGCGAAAGTGGTTCGGCGAAAAGTACCGCTTCCTGACGGACAAGGGCATCGACGGTTTCTGGAACGACATGAACGAGCCGGCCATCTTTTATTCTGCGGCGGGGCTGAAAAATGCGATGGAAAAGGCCGCATCCTTCAACGGTCAGGAGCTGGATCTGTCGAAATTTTTTGAACTGAAAGACGTGTTTGCGCGGCTCGACAACAATCCCGACGATTACGCGGCCATTCGGCATGAGCTGGACGGTAAGCTGATCGAACATCCGCGCGTGCACAACCTCTACGGGGCTTCCATGACCCGCGCGGCCGGCGAGTTCTTTGAAAAAGAATTCGGGCCGGAAAAGATCCTGCTCTATTCGCGGGCGTCCTGCGTCGGCGCGCACCGCTACGGCGGCATCTGGTTCGGCGACAATGCTTCCTGGTGGTCGCATATCCTGCTCTGCCTCAAAATGCTGCCTTCCGTCAACATGTGCGGCTTTCTCTACTGCGGCGCGGATCTGGGCGGCTTTAACGACAACGTCACCCGCGACCTTCTGCTGCGTTTTCTGGCGCTCGGCGTCTTCACGCCGCTCATGCGCAACCACTCCGCCCTCGGCACGCGGGATCAGGAATGCTACCGCTTCGATCAGCCGGAGGATTTCCGCGATATCATCCAGGTTCGCTACCGCCTGATCCCGTATCTGTACGGGACGCTGCGCCGCGCCGCCGACGAAAACGATATGATGTTCCGGCCGCTCTCCTTCGATTATCCGGACGATCCCATTGCGCGCGAGTGCGAAACGCAGCTGATGCTTGGGGAGGAGCTGATGATCGCCCCGGTGTACGAGCAGAACGCTTCCGGCCGGGCGGTCTATCTGCCCGAAGACATGTGCTTCATCAAGCTTTCCGGCGAACGGGTCGTCTCCAAAGAAGTCCTGCCCCGGGGGCTGCACTACGTCCCGGTAGCCTTAAACGAAGTCCCGCTCTTCCTCAAAAAAGGAAAGTCTATCCCGCTCTGCCGGCCCGCCCTGCGGACGGCGCAGCTGGACACGGAAAAGACGGAGCTCTTAAGCTGGTAGTGCCGCCCTGCTTTTTGCGGCGCGCAAAAACGGCATGACCCGAAGGCCATGCCGTTTTGTATTGCCGGACTTCTGCCGGCCTCATACAGGATCAATATTTGCCCAGGGATCCGGAAAGCTGGTCGTTGTGCGCCAGATCGTCGTCTTTTCCGGGCAGGATCGCGTTCAGGACGATGCCCGCGATGGACGCTGCCGCCAGGCCCGACAGACCGATCTTGACGCTGCCGATCATGAAGCTGATGGCACCGGTGGCATTGTTGCCGGCCGTGGTGATGTCCGCGCCCAGGTAACCGGAGAAGTTGATGCCCAGAGCCAGGCCCAGGATCACGGCGGCCACGATGACGTTGCGGCTCTTCTGGAAATCGGTGTGGTTCTCGACCATGTTGCGGACGCCGATCGCGGAGATCATGCCGTAGAGGATCAGGGAAACGCCGCCGATGGTCGCTACCGGCATCACATGGATGATGGCCGCGAACTTCGGGCAGAAGGACAGGACGATCGCGTAGATGGCAGCCAGACGGACCACGAAAGGATCATAGACCTTGGTCAGGACCAGAACGCCGGTATTCTCGCCGTAGGTGGTATTGGCCGGAGCGCCGAAGAGGGCCGCAATGGTGGTGCCGATACCGTCGCCGATGAGGGTGCGGTGCAGGCCCGGATCTTCAATAAAGTTCTTGCCGACCGTGGAGCCGATGGCGGAGATGTCGCCGACGTGCTCCATCATGGTCGCGACCGCGATCGGAACGATCGTGATGATCGCGCTGATCAGAAGGCCGGTGTCGACCTTGCCGCCGAACAGGCCGAAGACCGTATTTTCCCAGGCGACCGGCAGACCGACCCAGGCCGCTTCCTTCACTTCGGTGAAGTCGACCTTGCCGGCGATAGCCGCGACCGCGTAGGAAACCACGACGCCCAGCAGGATCGGAATGATCTTGACCATGCCCTTGCCCCAGATGTTGCAGGCGACGACGACCGCGATGGCGATCAGAGCGATCCACCAGCAGTCCTTGCAGTTATTGATGGCGGAGGGAGCCAGGATCAGGCCGATGGCGATGATGATCGGACCGGTCACGACCGGCGGGAAGAACTTCATGACCTTCTTGCTGCCGACGCTCTTGCAGATCAGGGCCAGGATCAGGTACAGAAGACCGGCGCAGGCGACGCCGACGCAGGCATAAGGCAGCGCCTGGGCCGCTTCCAGACCGGCTTCCTTACCGGCTGCTACGACCGCAAAGTATCCGCCCAGGAACGCGAAGGACGAACCCAGGAACACCGGGACCTTTCTCTTCGTGACGAAGTGGCAGAACAGCGTGGCCAGACCGGCGAAGAGCAGGGTGGCGGAAACGGAAAGACCCGTCAGGATCGGGACCAGCACGGTCGCGCCGAACATGGCGAACAGGTGCTGCAGACCTAATACCAGCGTTTTGCCGGTGCCCAGTTCCTTGGCGTTGTAAATGGCGCCGTCTTTGTTGTTACCCATAAGAAACCTCCATATTTCGCGGTCACGGCCGCGGTTTAAATATTGCGACGGGCTCTCCCGTCCGCCCTTTCGGGCTTTATGCCAAACGGGAAGCCCGTTTATGCCAGATCAAAAAGCTCCACTGCGGTGTATTCCTCGAAGGGAGGGATCTTCACCTTGATGAATTCGCTGCGCGAGGTCGGCACGTTCTTGCCGACGTAGTCCCCGCGGATGGGGAGCTCACGGTGCCCGCGGTCCACCAGCACCGCCAGCTGCACGAGCGCGGCGCGGCCGTTGTCCTTTAAGGCATCCAGCGCGGCGGAGGCGGTACGGCCGGTATAGAGCACGTCATCCACCAGCACCACTTTTTTGCCGTCTATGGAAAAAGGCAGCCGGCCCTCCCGGATCACGGGATTCGGGGACGAGAGCTGAAGATCGTCACGGTAAAACGTGATGTCCAGCTCGCCCACGGGGACGCTGCTGCCTTCTATGGATTCGATGTTCGCGGCGATCTGCTGCGCAAGCGGGACACCGCGCCGTTTGATGCCGACGATGCAGAGATTCTCCGCGCCGTCGTCCCGCTCCACGATCTCGTGGGCGATGCGCTTTAAAGCCCGCTGGACGGCCGCCTCATTCATCAGTAACGCCTTGCATCTCTCCATGACCGGATCTCCTCAAACAAAAGGCCCTGCCGGATGCGGCGGGGCCTGATCTATGAAAACCTGGTACACAGGGAAAGATCCTTTTATGAGCCTTGCCGACATCTCTGTATCGACTTAAAACCTGTTTGTCGGAACAAGTGTAACATAGTCCGCACGCCTTGTAAAGAGGAAAATAAAAGAATAATCCGGGTTTTGACAAAAGAAAAAACGGCATTGACAAGCCTTTGCGAAAGAAAGTATGATGGGGCGGGAAAACACCCCCCCACATCAGGACAAACAAGGAAAGCGCCATGACCGAAAAGCTTTTTTATCAGGATCCCCATCTGTTTGAATTTTCCGCGAAAGTACTCTCCTGCACGCCGGAGAAGGGCAGCTACGCCGTCGTGCTGGACCGCACCGCCTTCTATCCCGAGGGCGGAGGCCAGCTGACCGATCTCGGACAGATCGACGGCGTGCCCGTGATTTTCGTAAAAGAAATGGACGGCGGGATCCGTCATTACTGTACTTCGCCCCTCGAGCCGGGCCGGACCGTTACCGGCCGCGTGGATCGGGAGCGGCGGCTGGATCTGATGCAGCAGCACTCCGGCGAGCACATCGCGAGCGGCCTGATCTGCCGGCACTTCGGCTGCGACAACGTGGGCTTTCACATCTCGGAGGACTTCGTGACGATCGACTACAACGTCCCGATCAGCTGGGAGGAACTGAAGACCGTGGAGGATGAGGCCAACCGGGCTGTGTGGGAAAACAAGCCGGTCCACATCTGGGTCCCGTCATCCGAAGAACTGAAGGCGCTGGAATACCGCAGCAAGAAGGAGCTCGAAGGCGCGGTTCGCATCGTGGAATATCCGGGCGTGGATATCTGCGCCTGCTGCGGCACTCACGTGACGTACACCGGCGAAGTGGGTCTCATCAAGTTCGTAAGCCTTCAGAGTCACCGCGGCGGCGTGCGCATCGAGATGCTGAGCGGAAAACGGGCTTTCGAATACGTCCGGCAGATCATGGAGGAAAACAAAAGCGTCTCGGTCCAGCTCTCTGCGAAGGAGACCGCGACGGCGGCCGCCGTGGCCCGTCTGAAAAAAGAAGCGGCGGCGATGCATGAGCGCCTGGCCGCGCTGGAAACGGAATCCATCGAAAGAAAAGCGGCGGAGCTGACCGGGAAGGGAAACATCCTGCTCTCGGAAAGCGGGATGAGCGTGGATTCCGTCCGACGCCTCTGCTCTGCCGTATCAGAGACCTGCGGCGGTTTCTGCGGCGTGCTTTCGGACTGCGGGGAAGACGGCATCCGCTACGCCTTCGGGCAGGAAGGCGGCGACCTGCGCGCTCTGACCAAGTCCGTGAACGACGCTTTTTCCGGACGCGGCGGCGGCAAGCCCTTCTTCACGCAGGGCACCCTGCACGGAAGCATCGGGGAGATCCGGGCATTTCTGGAGGAGCGTCTGCCGGGCTGACGTTTTTTCCGGATCATCTTGACAAAGCGTCCGTCTTGCTGTATTTATTCTATGAACAAAAACTGCATTTCAAAAATGTCAGAAGGAGAAAAATCAATGAAATCAAAGCTTGGTATCCACATCGGTTTTCTGGCCTGCATCTGCTTCCTGGTAGCGCAGTTCGGCGGCCTGGTCCCCCTGATCCTGCTGGCAGGCTACATCCTGCTCTTCGAGGAAAACTATTTCCTGCGCATGTCCGCACTGAAAGCCCTGCTGATCGTTCTGGCCGCCAGCGTGCTCACGACTCTGATCAACCTGATCCCGGACGTGCTCTTCAACCTGATCAACTGGTTCACCCGGATCTTCGGAGCTGACACGACCTTCAACAACCTGAAGGCCATTTCCAAGATCACGCAGATTTTCAGCTTCCTGGCCTGGCTCGTCAGCACCGCCAAGATGCTGCTTCTGCTGCTCCTGGCCTTCCTGGCCTGCCGGATCAAAACCATCAAGCTCCCCTTCGTGGACAAGCTGTACGACAAATACTGCGACGCTCAGAAATAAACCGTCTGACAGCTTCAGCAAAAACGAAAACGGCCGTTCCCGCTTCGGCGGGCGGCCGTTTTCTCTGTATCTGCCGGATGCAGCCTATGCTTCTGCCAGTTTCTCCAGCATCTCTTTCGCCGTGTATACGTGATAGACTTCCAGCCCCTTCTCCGCGGCGCGCTGTTCCAGATAGACCCGCAGGTATTCGTTGTAACTCTGCGATTTCGCGCCGGCCTTTTTCGCCATTTCAGGCAGATCCTCTTCCAGGAAATGCGCCAGATTGCCGCATAATCCCCGCATGTCCGGCTGTGAGAGCAAAAGCTCCAGCGCCTCCTGCTCCGTCAGCATCGGATCGATATAGTACTGCTCACCGATCAGCCCGTACAATGCGCGAAGACCGTCGTAATAGCCGATCTTCATATCGCGCAGAGCCTGTTCGGCCGTAAAGTTAAGCACGCCGCCCAGATCCGCCTGCGGTTCGATCATGGTAACGACGGCATCCTCCGGCAGTTTGAAGTGCCGCTCGATGCCCAGGCCGGGCATGCGCACCGCAATAATATTCCGGTGACCGGTCTCGGTCAGCGCGTGCAGCGGCAGACTGTCGAAAAAGCCGCCGTCCGCGTAGTTTTTCCCGCCGAGCTTTTCCTGCTTGAAGGTGGGATGATACGCGCTGGCCAGCAGCATGTTGTGGACCTCTTCCAGGGGAACGTCCTGCACATGGACTTCCTGTGCTTCCAGATCCGTGAGGTTGACCGTCGTCACATACAGCTGCACCGGAGATTTTTTCAGCGCTTCCGCGTCGATGACATCCGCGATCCAGGTCCGAAGCGGCGCTACGTCGAGCCCGCCGCTCTTCACGATCCCGAAGACTTTTTTGAAAATATCCGAAACATCCTGCAGGCTGTGGATGTCGCCCAGCGACATTTCTCCTTTCAGGAGAGGGCCCATCTGCGCCTCTTCCTCAGCGTCCAGCTTCATCACCTGATTCAAACGAATATTGGACCAGCACTGTTCGGCTTTTTCATAGTCCCCGATCGCCAGCATGGCGCCGTTTAAGGCCCCGACCGAGGTGCCGGCGACCGCGTCAAAATGAATGCCCGCCTCGCGCAGGGCTTTCCAGACGCCGATCTCATAGGCGCCTTTGGCGCCGCCGCCCTCCAGGGCGACCGCATAAGTGACTGTCGGATCCAGTTTCAGCTGCATAATGTCCTCCTTTTGAGAAAAGAAGGAGACGAAGAAACCAGAAAAGTTCGGCTTTCGTCTCCTTCCCGTCTGCCTTGCGGCTCAGGCCGCTCAGCGGATGCGTCAATCTTCGGCGTCGTTGCCGTCCGTTAAGAGGCCTTCGGTATTGATGCCGTCATGCCGCGCGCAGTAGCTGCACAGCCTCGTCTTGCCGGCTGCGATGGCTTCCTCCACGGTGCCGTAGGTCAGGGAATCGCTGCGGTTAAGGTAAGGGCAGTCCTTGCCGTCTTCCGTTGTATGGGCGTGATTGGTCACGGCGCCGTCATCGTTTACATGCGTATGATAGACCTTGCCGAAATTGGTGTAGTACACACCGCCGGTAATGGCCGCTTCCGCCGCCGCCTTCTCTTCAGAGGAGATCGGGTTGTAGTCGATGCTGGCCGCGCCGCCGATGATGAGCGCTACCGCCGCCGCGACAACCGCGATGGTCTTGGTCTTCTTGTCCAGGTTCTTGTTGGTCAGCAGCAGGATGATCAGCGGAACGAAGGCGAAGATCGCGACGATCAGGCCCATGTTGTTCCACAGCCAGAACTTGGTCGGGTTCTTCTTGGAAGCGGGATCGATATGATTTGCCTTCTTCCAGAGCTGGGAGCCGATGATCACGCAGATCAGATCCAGAACGATGAAGACGATCAGGCAGGTCAGCGTGTTCATAAAGGTGATGTTCAGCTTGCCGGCAATGATCAGTACAGCCAGAACTTCAAACACGATAGCGGCGACCCACAGGATCACGGCACCGACGCGCAGACCCGTGGCATTGCCGACCGGTTTCGCGTTCTTGATATCGCTGACGGTCGTGGCGCTGGCAGTTCCAATTTTCTTTTTCTCAGCCATTTTACTCTCCTATCTTCCATGACGGCCGGTGGCCGCATATTTACGGATAAATTATAAAAGAAAGCGATCGGGATTTCAACCGCTTTCCGAAATCTTTTAAAATCCATATTTCTTCTTGACAAGAAGCCCGGACCCGTCGCATAATTTACTTATTAAAGCAGCCGGATCCGCGCCGAAAAAGCGGAGACAGCGGCCCGAACGGAAAAGGAGAACATTTATGGCAAAAGACAATAAACCCGTAACTCTTTCTCTGGACGATTTCGAAGCGGCACAGCAGGATATCGGAATCAGCCAGAAAGATCTGGAGAGCATCGCCTCCCAGACCGGCGCCTCGCCGGAGGCAACACGAAGCGTCCTGACTTCCGCGCTGGGTCTTCTGGCCGGCAGCGGCAATAACAACTCTTCCGGCTCTCTTCTGAGCGCTCTCGCCGGCGGCAGCAATAACAACGCCAACTCCGGCAACCTGCTGCTTTCCCTGCTCGGCGCGGGCGGTCAGCAGAGCGTCGCGCAGTCCAGCGGCGTTTCCCAGAACCAGAGCAACAGCATCTTAAGTGCCGCCGCTCCGCTGCTCCTGAACTCGCTGCTGAGCGGAAACAACAGCACGGAGACGCAGACCCAGAGCAGCAGTTCCGGCAGCGGTCTGCTCGGCGGTCTGCTCGGCGGACTGTTCGGCGGTTCCGACAGCACGGCCTCTTCGGCTTCTTCCTCTTCGACTGCCACCTCCGGGAAGAAGAAAAAGAAACCCGCTTCTTCCGCGAGCACGGCCAGCACCTCTTCCTCTTCCGGCTCTTCCTCCGGCAGCGGTCTTCTGGGCCTTCTGACCAGCCTGGTCTCCACGGATACCTCCGCGGAAGCGGAAGAAGAAAAGCCGGCGGCGACCGCCTCATCCGGGAAGAAGAAAAAGACCTCTTCGACCGCCGCGTCGGGAAAGAAGACAAGCAGCACGAGCTCTTCGAAGAAGACTTCTTCCACCTCTTCCGCAAAAAAGACGAGTTCCTCCAAGAAGACCTCGTCCAAATAAATCCTTATAAAATGGGCTGTGAAAAAACCAGTGTCATCCTGAGCGAGCGAAGCGAGTCGAAGGATCTTTCGCCCGCAGGGTGAAATCGGCTGCTATCGGAACAGAAAAGATTCTTCGACTTCGGCGGAAGCAAATGCTTCCGCCTTCGCTCAGAATGACACGGTTCGCGATTTTTCACAGCCCCTTTTTTGTGCGCCTAAGGCTTAAGATCGAGCTCGATCTCAACCGGATCCTGTCCGTAATAGCTGAAACCGCCGGCCCCGCTCTCATCCTGCACGCCTTTCCGCAGCGACAGTGTCATGGAGACATAGTCTTCCGGCTTCAGGGCCAGTTCGTCATTCAGGCCCGTCACATAACTGTATGCAGCTGCCCCTTCATAGCTGTTCAGGATAACACCGGCATACCGGCTGGCGGTCAGAGCGCTTCCGTTTACCGCAGTGACCTGGATATAGGCGCTCATAGGCTCCGCCTTCCTGGGCAGCAGACGCACCGTCAGATACGGCTTCTCTTTTTCCGTCATCCAGCCTTCTGCCTGAATCAGCATATCGTCATCCTCATAGACGGTAATCGGATCCATTTCCGTAAAAACAATGTTCTGCTGCTCCAGCTCGGAAACGCAGTCTTCCGGGATCTCAATCGCCGGCAGCTTTTCAATAACCAGCCTGTCTTCGCTTTCCACCGGCACCCATTCATTCTTTTCTCCGGAGCAGGTGGCAAGAAGCGGTATCATTTCCAGACTTTCCGGGTTCGAATATCCGGTCGTGAGCTTCAGCATGCGGGCATCGATATCCAGCCAGCCAAGCGTTTTGTCTCCCGGATCCAGCCGCACCTGCGGCAGGCTCACCGCACTGCCATAATAATTCGGATCAATATAGCAGCCGTTCACGGTCAGAAGCGTCTTTCCGTATTCCCGGAATCTCAGCGGCTGATCGCTGCGGTTCTCCACATAGATCCGATACCGGAAGGTCGAAAATATTTTTATACCGCTCTGCTTCACTGTACTTAACGGAAACGCCTCATCCAGCAGCATCATGTACAGCGCCCCGTCCATAATAACGGTCCCCGTCGGCGTTGTTTCCTGTTCATAACCGGTCCTGACGGGAAGATCCTGCACGAGAACCTGCTTGTCACTGCCGTTCGTACACGTTGCCGTCAGCGTAAAGTCGGGCAGTCCGTTCAGATCGGGAAGCGCGTTCCGAAGATCTGTCACGGGGATCCAGACCGTACGGGTCAGATCGCCGCTGATGCCTGCCGGAAGGTCGAGATCTTTTGTAAAACTGGTCTTCCAGCCGCTCAGATGGTCGACTGTGATGCTCAGTCTGACCGCATCCGGGGTGTCCTTGCGGATCGTAAAACGCAGGCCGACCTCCGCTCCGTTATAGCCCGGTTCGCCGTAAACGGCCCCCTCCAGTGTGATCCGGCAGCCGGCGATCTCACCGAGATCCGTCTCGGGAACGGTCCCCGCCTTGCTGAAGCCGATCGCGTCAAAGGGATCTTCTGTCAGTTTTGCCCGGTCTGTCTCGGAGATAAAAGAGGCCTCACCGGCATCGTCCCATTCAATCCACATCTGCAGGCTGCCGCCTATATTGGTCAGGCGCAGCTCTCCGCCTTCCAGTTCCAGCCACGCGGACTGACCGGAGCTTAATACGGAGGCTGCTTTACTGTCAAAAAACGCTTTGCCTTTTTCCAATGCATCCGCCGTCAGGAAAGGTTCGGCGAGTCGCTGCATTTCACCGGCAGCCGCTGCGGCATCCGTTTCACTGCTGTCGCGTCTGACGGAAAGGAGTCTTCCTGCCTCATCCAGTTCCAGCCACAGATAGTTCAGCTCTCCCAGATTTAAACTCGCTTCCCGGGTAATGCCGCTGCGATACGGCTGCTGTGTCTTCAGAAGCTGCGCCGCCGCCTCATCCATGCCGAAAGGCAGGGGACTTTTATCAAAGCCGGCGGAATTCACCCAGAAGGAAGTGTGCGAAGTGCCGAAGGTAAGCGCCCAGGTGCCGGACTCTACCCGATCTTCCCGATATCTTCCTTCGGTCTGCTCCAGGAGCTGCTTTGCTTCGGAAAAATCAGCGTCCAGTTTATCTTCCAGCCAGTCGATCGCCTGCTCTAGGAGAGCCAGGCCTTCTTCATCGGCAGCCCTGCCGTTCAGGGAAACCTCCAGACGGTACAGTTCTTTCTGCTCTTCCGTAAAAAGGCCGTTCAGTCTGAGGTTGTTTACCGGATCCAGAACGAGTTCCTGCATCTTTCCGAAATAGAAAGAGGCATCTTCGTAAAAGGTTTTTCCCCAGGCCAGAAGCGTTTCGGAATCCGGCACGGCCAGGTCCTGTTTCTTGCCGGATTCTTCCGTTCCTGCCGGCTGACTCTGGACCGGCACGTCTTTTTCCGTGGAGGCAGAAGCCGGCGCAGAAGAATCCGGGGCTTTGCTGCCTTGTTCTGCCGTCGGCGCATCGCTGCCGCAGGCCGAAAGCAGAAGGGCCAGAATCAGTGCGATCAGGAGAAGTCCTTTTGTTTTCTTCATCGTTTTTACCCTTTTTTCCGTTTAAAAATCCGCACGTTCCGTGCGGATTCAAGTGTATCAGCAAATTGAAAAATATACAAGTCTTTTGAAAAAAGTTGATTTTTCGCAGCCTTTGCCGGCAGGATCACTGCCGGTCGTAATAGGCTTTGCCGGCATTCGGCAGAAAATAGGTGCGGATGTATCCGTCCTGTGAAAGGATCACGAATTCATTGGTGGCTTCCACGTAATACACGTAGTCGTTGTCCTCTTTTTCGCGTTTGGTCAGAGCGTTCGGGTTGTTGATGACGTCGCTTGCCGCCTTTTCATACGCTTTCGCACTCTTAAAGCCCATCTCTTTCCCGTGCTTTTCGTAGTGCTCATTGAGGAGCTTGCTGCTGCGGAAGGTATAGCTGACGTAAGGCTTCTCCGTGGCGGCCGGTTCGGTCGCAGCTGCCTTCGTAGCGGCAGACTTTGTTGCGGCGGGACTCTCGGTTCCGGTATCCGCCTCCTGCGTCACGACCGGAACACCGGGATCCGTATTTGTTTCCCCGTCCGAAAAAAGCGGGATCTTTCCCGTAAACACCAGATACAGAACCACGATCACCGCAAGGACGGTCAGGATCGTTTTCAGATTCCACTGGATCTTCGGCATTTTGTTCTGGCTCATCACACGTTTCCTCCCAGCTTCAGGCTCTTTTCAAAGGCTTCCCGCGCCTCCCGCAGGGAAAGCTTGTTGGCTCCGCCGGCAAAATCCTCCTCGCGGCGCTGGAGAGGGTCGTCCTCCCAGCCGCAGACCGGACAGATCTCGAAGGCGCTGCGTTCTTTATAGTAATAACGGCCGCAGCAGGGGCAGATCTTTTCCGGCGGAGAAAGCAGGTAATGGACCTGTTTTCCGGTCCGTACCGCATAGGCGATCTCCGAGGCGGTGCTGTCGCCGATATAGCCGTCCTGGTTGATCACGAAGATGGCGTCCGCCATGTCGATCTTCCGCTTGTGCATGTCGTCCAGCATCCGTTTGGTCGCGGTCTGCGTGCCCTCATCCATGTTTTCCCAGACCTCTTCGTCGCCGCTGTGGCCGTACAAACCGACAGAGATCACGATATAGCCGGCCAGCGTCAGCTGTTTGTTTGCCTCCTCGAAGGCTTTCCGAAAGCGCGTGCTGCCGCAGAGCGTAATCACCGGATATTTTCCAACCATAGAAACCTCCCCGGGGTCAGGCCCCTCGTTTCGAGATTTTACCGAAATATCATAGCATCTTGCGCTGTAAAGCGCAAGCTTGACGCGGCAATTTCCCCTTCCGCGGCTTGACAATCCCCCGCCGGCTCTCTACAATGAAGAGGATTTTCGGGCCGGGGCTGCGGCAGACAGAGAGGAAAACCATGCAAAACAGACGTCTGGGATATTTCAGCATCATCATGTGCGCCGTGATCTTCAGCACCATGGAGGTCGCCTTAAAGACCGTCAGCGGCGTGTTTTCGCCCCTGCAGATCACCGCGCTGCGCTTTCTGATCGGTGGGACCTGCCTCATCCCCTTCGCGCTCCACAGCCTAAAGAAGCGCGGCCGGAAGCTGGAAGGCAAGGACGTTTTCTTCTTTCTGGGCGAAGGCCTGCTCTGCGTCGCCCTGAGCATGGTCTTCTACCAGCTGGGCGTGCAGTACTCTCCGGCCTCCGTCGTTGCCGTCGTCTTTTCCAGCAACGCCCTGTTCACGACGATCTTCGCGGGCCTGATCTTAAAGGAACCGCTCGGAAAGCAGCATTTCATCGCCCTGGGCCTGGAAGTCATCGCGATCCTGCTGATCGTGGATCCGGCGCACCGTCAGCTGGATCCGCGCGGCATTGCCTGCGCGCTTATCGGCGCGGTCTTCTTTGCCCTGTACGGGGTAGGCGGCCGGCGCAAAAGCATGCAGTACGGCAGCATTACCGTTTCCTGCGGCAGCATGCTCTTCGGTTCGCTGCTCCTGATCAGTCTGATCCTGATCGGACGGATCCCGGCTGTCAGCAGCGCGTTAAAGAGCGGCAGTCTCTCGATCCTGGCCGACATCCCGCTTTTCAAGGGCATTCCGGCTTCGGCTCTGCCGACGCTTTTGTACGTCGGCCTCGTGGTCTCCGCCATCGGCTACGTCTTTCACATGCTGGGCTTTGAAAACACCTCCGCCCGGGAAGGCGCGCTGGTCTTTTTCATCAAGCCCATGCTGGCGCCTGTTTTTGCCCTGATTTTCCTGAAGGAAGAGATCCCGCCCATCATGTGGGCCGGCATCGTGCTCTTTTTGATCGGCGCGGGGATCGCCATCGGCCTGATCCCGCTGCCGGGAAAAAAGAAAGAGCAGGAAGAAAGCGGAGAAGAAAATGAATAAAGAAAAAAACGCGGAGTTCTTCCGCGTCGTCAAATTTGTGCTCTTTTCCGCGAGCGCGGGTCTCATCGAGATGGGGACCTTCGCGCTTTTGAACGAGACGCTGCACCTCGATTACTGGCTGAGCTACCTGATCGCCCTGGTGCTGTCCGTGCTCTGGAATTTTACCTTGAACCGCAAGTTCACGTTCAAATCGGCTGCCAACGTGCCCGTCGCCATGCTGAAGGTGGCCGCCTACTACGCGGTCTTCACGCCGCTCTCCTCCTGGCTGGAGCACGTTTATACCATGCAGTGGGGCTGGAACGAATATCTGGCGACCGCCGTCAATATGCTGCTCAACCTGATCACGGAGTTCCTGTATCAGCGCTTCTTCGTGTTCGGAAAGAGTCTGGATACGCAGACGGATTCCGGAAGGAAAAAGCTTCCGGAGGAAAGCGGGGAAGAAAATCTCTAAACGGCGGCGTTTCCGTCCTTCAGGCCAAACAGGGCCGGGAGGCGGCTCCAGTCTTTGTCCCGGACCGCCCAGGTCCCGGCTTTTTCAGGGTCGAAGGGGCCGGAAGTCTCCGTCTCCAGATATAAGCTGTCCATGCCGAAGGCCTTCGCCACGGCGATATCGCTTGTTAAGTCGTTGCCGGTCATCAGGCAGTCCGGGGCCGACAGATCATACGTTTTCAGAAGCCCTTCCATGATCTTCGGGGAGGGCTTTTTGATGTGCGCGTCCGAAGAAAGGACGATCCCGTCGAAGGCGTCCGCCAGGCCGAGCGCTTTCAGTTCCGGGTTCGTAAAGCAGGCCTGTGCGTTGCTGAGCAGATAAATCTTCTTCCCCGCGGTGCGCAGCTGCCGGAAAGCCGGCTTCACCCAGGGGTAAAGCCGCAGCTTCTTCGTGGACTGAATGCGGAAAAAGACGGCCGTGGAAGCGATCAGAGCTTCGTCGGCCGGCACGCCCTTTTCGGCAAACAAGGCCCGGAAAACGTCCCGCAGTTCGAGCTCGAAAAGCGGATCCGGATCGGCCGCCTGCGCTGCGGCACAGAGCCGAAGGTAAGCCGCCCGCAGCGCCTGCGGGCTTTCGTAAAACGCGCCGTGTTCTGCATACCACAGTTCAAGGCGCAGCCAGAGAAGCGGATCCGCCTCGTCCGTATGAATATCCACGAGCGTGCCGTAGAGATCGAAAATGTAATTGCGGTATGTCTTCAAGCCGCCGCCTCCCGTCAGTTTTCTTTTCCCCTTCAGGCAGGGGAGGCCCTGTTTAATACCCCAGCGCCTTGCCGTCGCGGCGCGGATCGGCGGCGCCTTTTAAGGTCCCGTCCGCCTTCCGCTCGCAGGCCTGCACGCAGGGGAAGGTGAACCACTCCTCACCGGTATTGAGCTTATGTCCCATCGCCTTCAGCTCTTCAATTACGCTGTCCGGCACACGTTTTTCCAGGATCAGCGTGCCGAAGTCATCGTGCATGCGTACCGCGTCGATCGCGTCCTGAATATCCATGCCGTGGTCGATCACCTTCGTGATCACCTGCATCACACCGGTGATGATCCGCGTCATGCCCGGCGCGCCGAGCGCCAGGAGCGGCTGTCCGTCCTTTAAGACCAGCGTGGGACTCATGGAACTTAAAGGCCGCTTGTTCGCCGCCAGCACGTTGGGGCTCTCCGGATCCAGCGAAAAATCCACCAGCGTATCATTTAAGAGTATGCCGGTCCCGGCGGCCACCAGCGCGGAGGCAAAGGTCGCGTCCACGGTCTTGGTCACGGTCACCATGTTGCCCTCCTTATCCAGGATCGAATAGGAGGTCGTGGATTCCGACTCGAACGCCCAGGGGTCGCCGGCCGCATATTCGCCGGACTTCGTCATGTTGATGCGGGCTGCCTGCTGTTTGGCGTATTCCTTGCTGATGATCCCTGCCAGCGGTACGTCCACGTAGCGCGGATCGCCCATGTACTGACTGCGGTCCGCGAAGCCCAGCTTCATGACCTCGGACAAAAGGTGGAAGTATTCCGCGCTCTCGGGATCCATCGCGCCGACGTCGAAGTTTTCCAGGATGTTCAGCATCTCGATGATGATCGAGCCGCCGGAGGAAGGCAGATTCGAGGAATAGATGTCGCAGCCGCGGTAGGTTCCGTGGACCGGCTCCAGCACGTTGATCTCGTAATTCGCGAAATCTTCCAGCGTGAGATACCCGCCTTCGGCCTGCACGGCCTCCACGATCTTCTCCGCGATCTCGCCTTTATAAAAGACTTCCTCACCCTGCTCGGCGATCAGCCTTAAGCTGTTTGCCAGATCCTGGTTCGTGATGACAGTCCCCATCTCCCAGGGCATCTCGTCCGGGTCCAGGTAAATCGCCGCCGTCGCCTCAAAGCGGCTGATGGAGGCGTAAGCGTCCTTGATGTCCCGACTGGTGATCTTCGAGACTTCAAAACCGTTTTCCGCCAGATCGATGGCCGGCTGCATCACGGTCCGCCGGTCCATGGTGCCGTAGGTCTCCAGCGCATAGAGCATGCCCTTGACCTCGCCGGGCACCGCCACCGAAAGCGCGCCGATCTTGTTGGCCTGGTCCTTCACCAGCCCGTTTTCCAGCACTTCGTACAGGTCCAGACGGGCTGCCGCGCCGGAGACGTCGCGGAAGTCGATGAAGACCACCTCGCCGGTCTTCGCAAAGCGCACGGTCATGAAGCCGCCGCCCCCGATGCCGGAGGACTGCTGCTCGGAGACGCCCAGCGCGAAGCCGATCGCCACCGCCGCGTCGATCGCGTTGCCGCCGGCCTTTAAAATATCAATGCCGATCTGCGTCGCATCCTCGCGGCCCGTTGCCACCACGCCGTTTTCTCCCACGGCGTCCCGGCCGCCGACGTGCACATACTCGTTGCCGTAAGCCGTGGTTTCGGACGGGTCTGCCGACGCCTGGGTCTGCGGAACAGAGGACGACGGAGCAGCGAAGGCCGTCTCCGGCTCCGTTCCCGCGGGATTCTGACTGCCGCAGGCGCAAAGGATCAGGCAAAGGACGAAAAGGATCGAAAAGATTCTGCGTTTCATCTTGTTCTCCTTATGACACGCGGATCCGGCGGATCACGCGGTAGCTGCCGAGCGCACCCGTTTCGGAGGCGCCGATCAGGAAGGTATCCGCCGTGAGGACGGCCGGCAGCGGCTCATCCTTCACGGCTTCATAGCCCTGCCGCACCCGCCCGGCGTCGTCTTCCATAAACAAGGTCGTGTGGAAAAGATAGTCCTTATCGTATTCATGCTGCCCCACGCCGAAGCGCTCCGCCAGCATCGCATCCAGCCCGTCATGGATCCGGTCCAGGACCGGATTTTCCCGCATGCGGATCCAGGCGATCGTCGTATGGTATTCGATGCCGGCCACCGGGATGTCAAAGGGTCTGAACGTCCGAAGATAAGCCTCCGCGGCATCCATGACGGCAGCCGCCCGCTCCTCTTCCATCGGGAAGGACATTTTCAGCGAGATGTGAAAGGGCAGCGTCAGATTGGACTTTACGATTCCGCGCAAAATCTCCTGCTCCCGCACTTTTTCACGGATATTCTCAACCTGCTCATCCACGTCGATCCCGATCCAGATATACATAGCCGCTCCCTTCGTTCTTTCCTTTGACACTTTTGTGTTTGTATTGTACCATAAAGCAACGGACCATGCGAGCCATAAAAAGACGAAAAGATTCACCCGCCGCCCTCCGCCGCGTGAGACTTTTCGCGGCGCCGTTCGTTTAAGTAGTGAAAAGGGTGGGATCCCTCACAAAAAGAAAGGAGCAGGTCAATGGATAACGGTGCCGGTAGCTACCGCCGTTTCCTTGACGGGGATGACAAGGGCTTAGAAGAAATCGTACGGGATCACAAGGACGGTCTGATCCTCTTCCTTCTCGGCTTCATCGGTGATTTTTCGACTGCCGAGGATCTGATGCAGGAGACCTTTTTCCGGCTGATCACCCGCCGGCCGCGCTTTCAGGAACAGCACAGCTTTAAGACCTGGCTGTATACCATCGCGCGGAATCTGGCAGTCGATCACCTGCGAAAAACTTCCCGTACGGCGGATTTGCCTTACGAGGAAGCAGCTGCCGATCTGGCGGACGAACAGGATCTGGAGAAAGCGTATCTGATCGAAGAGCGGAAGATCGCCGTCCACCGGGCTTTGAAATCGCTGCCGCCGGAATACCGGCAGACGCTGTGGCTCATCTTCTTCGAGGATCTGACGCCGGCGGAAGCCGGCACGGTCATGAAGAAGAACGCCCGGCAGATGAAAAATCTCGTTTACCGCGCCAAAGGAGCCCTGAGATCGGAGCTTGAAAAGGAGGGCTTTGTGTATGAAGAATTATCATGAGATCACGGAAGAGCTGTTAGCCCGCCGGGATGAATATATTTCACGGCAGAAGAAAAAAAGAGCGGCGCTGCTGAAAGCGAGCGGACTGGTCTGTATCTTTGCCGTCGCCGTCCTCGTGGCTTTCGGGCTGCGGGGCAGGAATGCCGTGACGCCGCCGGAGACAACGCAGAACAGCGGTGTGGCGCAGACGCAGGTTCCGGGCAGCAGTGACGGGACGGCGCCGGTCATATCGCCCACGAACCCGTGGGTCGGAAACGAAACGTTGCCGGTCCAGACGCTTCCCACACAGACCGAAGTGCTGCCGCCGGTGATTCTCCCAACCGAGCCGAGTTCGGAGGAGAGCATGATCGTCGTTCCGGACGACGTCATCTGGAGCAACGTCACGACGGAGCCCGCCGCTTATACGGAATGGAACGGCAAGCATGTTAGCGATTCCTTATACAATGCATTGGAAAGCCATCCGGCGGATGCCGTATTTGCCATCGCGGCCTGGACAGCGCCGGATCCGGACTTTGTTTGGAACGGCAGAACACTCGCGGACTATGAACGCGAAGCGGAAGAAGAAGCTTATATTCTTCCCGAAAAGCTCTCTCAGCTCTTAAAGGACGGCGAATATCTGCGTTTCGGCGAAGTGCTTTATACAAGCGGCACGCCGGACGGCGAAAAATGGGCTCAGCAGCTGTACGAAGACCGCGTCGCTTTTTACGGGGCGCTGCTGGATTCTTACCTTCAGGACGGCGAATTCCTGCGGGAAAAGCTGGAGGCAGACATCAAATCTTACGATGCCCACGAAGCGCAGGATGCTTACGCGGCCGCCCGCAAAGCGTACTTTGAGCAGATCGGCACCGCCATCGTCGACCGGCTGACCTCGCAGGGCATTCCTGCCGAATACCGGGCCGAGCGGCATTCCTCCGTGTTTTATGTCACCCGGGACGTCTTCGCCGCCCTGGAATTTGAACCGGCCTCCGAGTGGTATTTCGGTCTTGCCGTACCGGATGGGGCCGCCGCGGGAACCGTACCGCAGGCGGAAGCCGCCGCCGAGACGCAGACCGAAGAGCTTTCCACCGGAAACTGAAAAGGCCAGAGAGTGCCAAAGGGGACCGTCCCCTTTGGCACTCCCCTCTGGCACTCGGCATCTTTTCCTGTATTTGCGGGCTTTGCCCGCTTTTTCTTTGCCGCAGGATCTGATATACTGAGCCACGTGAGCCACGGGGACGGTCCTTTTCCGGCCCATTTTCTGCCTGCGGCGGCGAAGAAAGGAGCACCATGCCTCAAGATATGTGCGTCCCCTGTGAGGAGGGGATCATCAATATTCGGGTCGGCGCCATCATTCTGAAGGAAGGGCGCGTTCTCATGGTGCGGAACCAGCAGGCACCTTACCTGTATTCCGTCGGCGGACGGATCAAATTCGGCGAGACCGCCGAAGAAGCCGTGATCCGCGAGGTCCGGGAAGAGACCGGCGTACGCCTGCCCATCGACCGCCTCGGCTTCGTTCATGAAAACTATTTCATAGGGGATTCTCCGAAGCACCTCGGCCAGATCTACTACGAGCTCTCCTTCTATTTTTACATGAAAACGCCGGCGGATTTCGAACCGGTCTGCCGCAGCTTCACGGAAGCGGCGCAGCAGGAATATCTGGAATGGGTCTCGCCGGACGATCCGCGGACCGTTTTCCCGGCTTTTTTCCGCACGGAACTGGATCCGGATGACAAGAGCGTGAAGCATGTCGTTACCGACGAGCGCCGAAAAGCGGTGCCGGAGCCTGTCCCGACAGAGGCCGCCGGCTCGGCTTTTGGGAAAAAGATCCTGGTGCTGGGCTGCTCCGGCAGCGGAAAGAGCACCTTTGCGCTGAAGCTGCAAGAAAAGACCGGGCTGCCGCTGACTCATCTGGACAACGTCTGGTGGAAGCCGGACCGAACGCATATCCCGCGGAATGAATTCGACCGCCGGCTGGAGGAGATCATCTCAGCCGATGAATGGATCCTCGACGGTGACTACAGCCGGACCTACGAAGTCCGCATCAAAGCCTGCGACACTGTCATCTTCCTGGATCTCAGCGAGGAAGAATGTCTCCGGGGCATTACGGAGCGCGTCGGCAAGGCGCGTCCGGACATGCCCTGGACGGAGCAGCAGCTGGATCCGGAACTGGTGGAACTGGTCAAACACTACCAAAGCAAGAACCGGCCGGCGCTGCTGGAGCTTTTCCGGAAGTATCCCGAAAAGCGTGTGATCGTATTCTCTTCCCGGCAGGAAGCCGATGCGTGGCTGGCAAAACTGCCTCCTGCCGCATCTTTGGCCGCGCCAAAGCAGCCTGAAAACGAGGTATGACATGAGACATCTCTTTGATCTTGACAAAAAAGACTATGCGCAGTGCACGAAAAAATTCGTCCGGGATTCCGCGCGCAGCGTTATCATCTCGGACGGGCGGATCGCCATGGTGCACGGCCTGAAATACGATTATTACAAGTTCCCGGGCGGCGGGATCCGCGCCGGCGAGGATCCGGTCGACGCCATGATCCGGGAGACCGAAGAAGAAGCCGGGCTCATCGTGATCCCCGGATCCGTACGCGAGTACGGTCTAGTGCACCGCATCCAGAAAAGTCACAAGGACGACGCGGAGTATTTCGTGCAGGATAATTACTACTATCTCTGTGCGGCGCGTCCGGGCCGGGTTTCCCAGAAGCTGGACGATTACGAGGCCGAGGAGCACTTCACGCTGGAATACGTCGAACCGGAGAAGGCGATCCGGACCAACCGCGAAGGCGCTCACGGGCCGAAGGATCCGATCATGCTGGAGCGGGAAGCCCGGGTGCTGGAAATGCTGCTGGCGGAAGGATATTTCGGAAACAAGCAGGTATAAACATGAATCTCAGCAAAATCGATCATCTGGGGCTTGACCGCGTGCTGCGGCGCGGAAGCGGGGAAAGGCGGCCGGAGCGGCGCTGCAGAAGCATCTGATGGCGCAGACGATGGAAAAAGGCTTTGTTCCCTTCGGATTGAAAGTGAAACCTGACAATTCTGTAAATCTGCTCTATTCTATGAAGATACCGGACTGCTGATCAGCAATCCGGTATCTTTTTTCTGTGGGAAACTCTGTTCCGCAAGCTATAGGATCTCGCTGTTTTTTACCGGCCGTTCCCTGGCTTCCGGCTCAAAGTCTCAGCCACTTTTCTTGTTTCTTATTTCCCGCAGGCAAAGAACGAACAGCCCGCAGATCGTCACGGTCCAGAGGATGAACTCCAGCGGGCTTCTGCACCAGCGGCAGAAGAAAAGCATGGTGGCCGCCGCGATCATCATGAGCAGGCGCGGCAGCGCCTTCCGATCCCGAAAAGCCGAAACGGCGCTTTCGATCAGCAGGCTCATACCCGTGCAGCAGGCGGCAATCATGCCGTGTACCCAATGCGCGGCACAGGCATAGACAGCTTCGGATCCGCCTTTCGCGTTCGGATCCGTCGACATCGGATCCGGGATATTTTCACAGAACGTCCGCAGCGTCAGGCCGGCGCCGGGCAGCGAAAACAGGAAGATCGCAAGGCACAGCAGCGCGATACACAGATTCACCAGCGCGATGATCGTCAGGCTCCGCTTAAAGGTCCGGGGGACCGTGCCGCTGCCCGCGGCCGTCAGCCACAAAGCGCGTATCTGCAAGCCGAAAAGGATCACCAGAAAAGCGCTCCAGCCATAAGCCAATTCCGATGAGCCGCCTACCGGGAGAAACAGCAGCGCCGCAGCCGCCGTTACGGCTAAATTGACCGTGGCAAAGCGTTTGTAAGCCGTCTTTTTCCCGCTTTGATACAGACGGACCGCGGTATACAGGTATGCCAGCAAACAGGGGATCGCCAGGATGACGCTCCAGATCCAGTAGTTGAAGGACCAGCGGCCCGGCAGATCCTGCAGTGAGACCAGATTCAGCGAGAACAGCAGGATCTGCAGGCCGACCCCTACCGTCAGGATGATGTGATCCGCTTTTTGGATGACGGCCGGACTGATGCGGACCGTTTCAACCGAACAGTATTCCTGCAGACTCTCCCGGACACTTTTTTCCTCTTCTTCGCTGAAGATCCGCCGCGGGATCATCCAGAGGAGCCGTTTCTTTCCGTCTTCCTGATCGGCTGTCCCGTAAATAAATTCTTCCGAAAAACAGACCGTATGAGACGGGCTGAGGATGAATTCCGTGCTGCCCTCTGCCGTCGAGAGGCGGAAAATGTTTTTCTCCAGCTGTACCGTTCTCGGTGCCAGGACCTGCGTCGGATTCTTCTTCAGATATCGCCGAAGTTTATGATTTTCAGCGAAAAACACTCGATAAATGCAAAGAAGTGCCAGGAAAAGATGAAGCAGACAGAGAAGAAGCATGGCACCGTTATAAATAAGCCATAACAGAAGACTCCCCTTGGCGTCTCTCTGCAGCAGTTCGTTCCCGTAAAGAAAGGCTTTAAACAGGGCGTACAGCCCCACGCCCGCCAGAATCACCTGAAAAACGCGAAATCCGGGAGAGACCACGCCGGGGATCTTCCGGCCGGTCTGCTGCCCTCTCAAAAACTCTTCTTCTGTCCAGACAAAGTCTTTCGTCATGATTGTCTCGTTTCAGATCGAAAACTCGCATCAGAAAGCGAGATATTTCGAATATTTCCCCAACACTTTTCTTCCTATTGTGACACATATTAAGCTCACGCCAATAGCAATGATGGCGTTAAGCGGATAGAAAACATATTCTCTATAATAAGGGATAAGCCTTAACACCCTCATAACTGCCAGATGAGAAAAGAAAATTCCAAATGAACAATCTCCTAAGACGAGTAGAATTTTCGGAGACCATACTTTCTTGCTTGTTTGTATATACATATATGCAAGCATAACAAACAATGTACCCGAAATAATCGAAGTTAGCTTCAGCTGGGTTCCACAGTTGTTCTCACCCATAGAGAGGTACCAATAGCCTTCAAGTATTTGTAACCCGATAGACAAGACCCATGATATAATGATTCTTGAAATGGGAATCTTGATTTTCAGCAGACCATTGCCAAGCAAGTAACCAAGATAAAAATATATAAACCAACCCATACAAGAAACGTCCATTATTATGCGGATATATTTATTTATCTCATATCCCATCACAAGAGGAAGCAACTTCATAATAATGATTTCTAAAGGTGAAATCAAAAAGCCGATCCAATAGTATTTTGATTTTGCCAGCTTCTCAATTAAAGGGATTAACAATACAAATTCACAGTAAACAAAGACATAATACATAACAGCTGCTGCCCCAGCTGTTATCACTTTTTTCACATAAGATATAGGAATTTGCGCAGGTGTACTGAAATTACTTAATATCACGTAAATAAACGTCCAGATAATATATGGGATAAGCACTTTTAATATGCGTTTCTTCGGATTCCATCTTGCCGCACTGGAAAGCATTCCGCTCAAGAAAAGAAATAAGCCTACAGAAAAATTGATGAATGGTCTGCAATAAACCTGTGCTAGTCCTGATGGCGTATTATGGATTAGCACAACAGCAGTTATAGCAAGTCCCCTTAGAGCCTGAATTCTATTGCTTTGCCTCTCAGACAGTTGATTCATAGAACGACATACATTCTCTTTCGTCATGATTTTTTCGTTTCAGATCGAAAACGAGGCGGGAAAGAACCGTTCCCTCGGCCCAGAATAGTGCCAAAAGGAACCGTCCCCTTTGGCACTATCCCGGCCCCCCGTTTACAGCAGTTCCGGGAGCAGCTCTTCCGCGAGTTTTAAGATCTCGCCGCTTCTCACCAGGCGCTCCGCCTCGCGGATGTCCGGCCAGATCTCGCGATCCCGGTCGTAGGTCGGGATGGTCTCGCGGACCTTGTCGTAGATGGCCTGATGCAGAGGCGTCAGGCTCTGCCCGTGCGTGTTCAGCATCCGGCGGATATCGATGGCCTGGCAGGCGGTGAGCAGCTCGTCCGCCAGCACGTTGTAGAGGTTTTCTACGATCATGGCCGCGGTGCGCGCAGCGGTGGTGCCCATGGAGACGAAATCCTCCTGCCCGGCCGAGGACGGGATGGAGTCCACGCAGGCCGGATGCGCGTAGATCTTGTTCTCCGAGACCATGGACGCGGCCGCGTACTGCACGATCATGAAGCCGGAATTGACGCCGGCCTCCTTGGTCAGGAAGGGCGTCAGGCCGTTCGACAGCTGCGCGTTCACCATGCGCTCGAGGCGCCGCTCGGAAATGCCGGCCAGCTCTGCCGCCGCGATGCCCAGCGTATCGAAGGGGATCGCCATCGGCTCGCCGTGGAAGTTGCCGCCCGAGATAACGGCTTCATCGCCCGGGAAGATGAGCGGATTGTCCGTGACCGCGTTCAGTTCGCCTTCAACCTGGCTGCAGATGTAATCCAGCGCGTTCCGCACGGCTCCGTGAACCTGCGGGATGCAGCGCAGCGCATACGCATCCTGCACGCGGTCATGCTGGCAGTTGTCGATGATCTCTGAGCCTTCCAGCAGACGGCGCATATTCTGGGCCACGCAGATCTGGCCCCAGTTGCGCCGTACCTGATGGATGCGGTCGTCGAAAGCATTCTTTAAGCCCGTCAGAGCTTCGAAATCCATCGAAGCGATCACGTCCGCCATCTTCGCGGCCCGCAGGGTATCGTAAAGCGCCAGCGCGCCGACGCTCGTCATGGCGCAGGTTCCGTTGGTCATGCCGAGGCCTTCCTTGGAGACCAGCGTGTCCAGCGTCGGGATTCCCGCACGCCGCATCGCTTCCGCCCCGGGCAGGACTGCGCCTTCGAATTTTGCCTCGCCCAGCCCCAGAAGAGGCAGCGTCATGTGCGCAAGCGGCGCCAGATCGCCCGAGGAACCCAGCGATCCCTTCTGCGGGATCACGGGCAGAACGTTTTTGTTCAGCATCTCGACGAGCATTTCAACCAAGACCGGCCGCACGCCCGAAAAGCCGCCGCAGAGCGCGTTCGCCCGCAGCAGCATGATGCCGCGCGTCACGTCATCCGGATACGGTTCTCCGGCCGCCGTGCAGTGGCTTAAGATCAGATTGGTGGAGAGCTGGTTGGAGAGTTCCTCCGGCACCGCGACCTTCTGGAAGTCGCCGAAGCCGGTCGTGATGCCGTAGGCGACGCGGCCTTCCGCCGCGATCTTTTCCGTCAGATCCCGGGAGGCCTGCATGCGTTTTTTCGCACCGGCCGAGAGGCGGACCTTTTTCCCGAAGCGCGCCACCTCCACAAAGCTTTCCAGCGTCAGGGAATGACCGGTGATCGTAACCGTCTCCGCATTTTCCGCCGCCTCGTTTTCCGGGGCCGTCTCTTTAGGTCTTTGGCGAAGCTGCTGGGGCGGCAGGAACTTTACGGAATGGCAAATTCCTTTCTGATACACGGCCATCGCCAGATTGCTGCCCATGCGGTAGCCCAGATAATCCAGATCCGGCGCATCCCAAATCACCAGATCGGCCTGCTTGCCGATCTCCAGTGAGCCGAGCCTCTCCGCCCGGCCGACGGCTGCCGCCGCGTTTAACGTGACCGCCGTGAGCATTTCCTCCGGGGTCATTTTATATTTCAGGCAGGCCAGATTCATGGCCAGCTGCAGATTATTCGAAGGACAGGAACCGGGGTTGAAGTCCGAAGCGACCGCAATGGGGATACCCGCTTCGATCATCGCGCGGGCCGGTGCAAATTCCGCACCGAGATACAGGCTCGTGGCCGGCAGCAGGCAGGCGATGACGCCGCCCTTCGCCAGCGCTTCGATCCCTTCCGGCGTACATTTGATCAGATGTTCCGCCGACGTTGCTTTCAGCTCACCGGCCAGCTCGCTGCCGCCGATAGCCTCGATCTCGTCCGCGTGGATCTTCGCCTTCAGGCCGCAGGCCAGGCCTGCCTCGAGGATCTTCCGGGATTCCTCCGCTGTGAACACGCCCTTTTCGCAGAAAACGTCCACGTATTCGGCCAGACCCTCCCGCGCGATCTCGGGGATCCGCTCCTCGCAGAGCAGGCGGATATATTCCTCCCGCTGATCCTTATATTCCTGCGGAAGGGCATGCGCGCCCAGGTACGTGGGAACGACCTCGGCGATATTCCTTTCCTTCAAACGGCGGATCACCCGCAGCTGCTTCAGCTCCGTTTCGCGGTCCAGCCCGTAGCCGCTCTTCATCTCGCAGGCGGTCACGCCCAGCGAATTCATCTCCTGCAGCTGGCGGAAAGCCTTGAGAAAGAGTTCTTCTTCGGAGGCTTCCCGCGTCGCTTTGACTGTGGAATGGATGCCGCCGCCGGCATTTAAAATATCCAGATAGGACGCGCCGTGCAGCTTCAAGCCCATCTCGTTCTGGCGCCAGCCGCCGAAGACCAGATGCGTGTGCGCGTCGATCAGGCCGGGCGTTACGAGTCCGCCCATCGCATCGACCAGACCTATCCTCTCCGTCTCCGGATCGATCTCCTTAAGGTCCACGGTCGGCTCGCCTTCGCCGATCCCGGCGATCCTGCCGTCTTCATCCGTCAGAAGCCAAGCGTTATGATAAAAACGGATCTCTCCCTGTGCTTTGCCGCCCTTCGCGGCTTTCCCTTCCGGCGTCGCCAGAAGCCCGATATTGTATAGCAGCGTCTTATTCATTTTTGATCTCCAGCACCTTCCGCACCAGATTTTCGTCGGCCACGTACGGCAGGGTGATGTGATCCGCCCCGTCCCGCATCTCATTGTATTCTGCCGCGACCGCCATCGCGTTCTCGTTGCGTGCCCAACTGCGGCGCGCCACGCCCACCATGGTATCCCACGGCATCGACATCTTCAGGATCGTATCCACGCGCTCGGAGCCGTCCAACACCATGCCGAAGCCGCCGTTCACGGCGTTGCCGATGCCGGTGCCGCCGCCGTTGTGCAGCGCGATATAGCTCATGCCCCGGGCCGCGTTGCCCGCGTAGCACTGCACCGCCATATCCGCCATGATATTCGAGCCGTCCTTGATATTCGAGGTCTCACGGAACGGCGCGTCCGTGCCGCCCGTATCGTGATGGTCGCGGCCCAGGATCACCGGTCCGATCTCGCCGTTCCGGACCATTTCATTGAATTTCAGCGCGATATTCATGCGGCCCATCGCGTCCTGATAAAGGATGCGGCACTGCGTGCCCACGACGAGCTTGTTCTTGCCGGCGTCGCGCACCCAGACGTAGTTGTCATAGTCCTGATAGCGGCGGTTGTGCGCCAGGATGTAATCCGCCGCCGCCTGATCGGTTTTCGCCAGATCTTCGGGCTTGCCGGAAAGGCAGCACCAGCGGAAGGGGCCGTAGCCGAAATCGAAGAGTTGCGGACCTAAAATGTCCTCCACGTAGGACGGGAAGATGAAGCCGTCCAGGTCGTCCTCTCCGTTCTTGCAGATGGATTTCACGCCCGTATCGTAGACCGCCTTCAGGAAGCTGTTGCCGTAGTCGAAGAAATAGGTGCCCCGCTCGTGGAACTTGCAGATCATTTCGTAATGATGCTTTAAGGTCGCGTCCACCAGCTTGCGGAAGCCGGCCGGATCGTTCTTCAGCATGGCCGTGCGTTCCTCGAAGGTGAGGCCCTGCGGGCAGTAGCCGCCTTCGTACGGCACGTGGCAGGACGTCTGGTCGCTCATTAAGTCCACGTGGACGTTCTTCTCATAGAGGAATTCCAAAAGATCCACGACGTTGCCGTTGTAGGCCACGGCGCAGGGCTGCCCCTGCTGCTGATGCGTCCGGGCGATCGTCAAAGCCTCCTCCAGCGAATCCGTGCGGTGCGAGACCCAGCCCTGCTCGAAGCGCGTCGCGATGCGGGAGGCGTCCACCTCCGCGATGATCGCAGCTGCACCGGCGATCATCGCGGCCTTGCCCTGCGCGCCGCTCATGCCGCCCAGACCGGCGGAGATGAAGAGCTTGCCGGCCAGGTTCCCGTCCTGCGGGATGCCGAGCTTTAAGCGGCCGGCGTTAAGAAGCGTGTTGAAGGTGCCGTGCACGATGCCCTGCGGGCCGATATACATCCAGCCGCCGGCCGTCATCTGCCCGTAGTTCGCCACACCCAGGGCCGCCGCCCGGTTGAAATGCTTTAAGTCGTCGAAGGTGCCGACCATCAGGCCGTTCGTGATGATCACGCGCGGCGCGAGCTTATGCGAACGGAACAGGCCCAGCGGGTGGCCGCTCATCACGACCAGCGTCTGCTCGTCGGTCAGCTCCTCCAGGTACTTTTTGATCAGGCGGTACTGCATCCAGTTCTGGCAGACCTGCCCGGTCTCGCCGTAGGTGGTCAGCTCGTACGGGTAAAGCGCTACGTCAAAATCGAGGTTGTTGTCGATCATCACCTGGATCGCCTTCCCCTCGATGCATTTTCCCTTATATTCGTCGATGGGCCGCCCGTGCAGCGCGCCTTCCGGACGGAAGCGGTAGCCGTAGATGCGGCCGCGCTCCTCCAGCTCGGCGGCGAATTCCTTCGCCATTTCGGCATGGTGATCCGGATGGATATAGCGCAGGGCGTTCCGGATCGCAAGGATCTTGTCGTTTTCGGAGAGCTTCGCCTCCCGCTTCGGCGCGCGGCGGTAGCGCGGATCCATCCGGGGATAGTCGGGCAGCTCGCGGTCGAGCCGTATCTTCATGGCATCGGAATAATCGATCATGTTTTTGCCTCTTTTTGAGTTTTCGTATTTAGCGGGCCGATCCCGCTGTCTGTTTCAGTATAGCATATTCCTCCGCACTTGAAAAGAGCGGGTTCTGCTTGCTTTTTTTGAAGAAACGTGTATAATTTATTCTGATTTTCTTTTGTTTGGGGAGTCCGGATGATCACCGTACAGAATCTAAGCTTTGCATACGGACGGGAGACGCTCTTTCGGGGGCTTTCTTTCCGGGCCGGAGCCGGAGAATGTCTGGTGCTGGCCGGCCCCAACGGGAGCGGGAAATCGACGCTTCTGTCTCTGATCAGCGGTGTGCTCAAGCCCTCTTCCGGACAGATCGGGCTGGAAGGCAGCCTCTCCCTGATCCCGCAGGGAACTGCCCTGTTTGAAGACATGACCGTTCAGGAAAATCTGCTGTTTTTCGCCGGCCTTCGCCATGCGGAAGTCCCGAAAGAGCTGCCGTTCTCCCTGGACCGCTATCGGAAGAAAAAGCTTTCCGCTCTTTCCGGCGGAAGCAAAAAGCGCGTCAGCATCGCCTGCGCCCTGCTCGGCGATCCGCAGAACGTCCTGTTCGATGAACCCTGCGCGGGACTGGACGTCAAGTATCAGGAGGAGCTGAGCGAACTGATCCTGCGCTTAAAGGCCCGCGGACGCACCATCCTCTACGCAGGGCATGAGCCTTTGGAATATACCCGTTTTTTCGACCGGATCCTCTTTCTGGGCCGTCAGACGCCGCAGCTGTATGAGGCCGGTCAGTTTTCCGAACCATCCGGAGATATATACACAAGCGCCAGAAATGTGGCGGCCGTTTATCGCAGTTTCTGCGAGAACGAGGAAGGAGAAATCAGATGAATAACTTTGATCCTGTCACCGGGGAACCTTTGACCCCGGAAGCCAAGGCAGCCCGGGCGGCTCAGTCCGCCGGAGACTATTCGGCTCCGACGCCGGCTGCCCCCGCCCCGCAGCCGATCCTTCAGGAGGAAGATCTGCTGCAGGTGAATCCTATGGCAGCAACGGCTCCGAAGCAGAAAAAGCGTTCCAAAGTGCTGCCGATCGCAGTAGGCGCAGCAGCTGTCGCCGTTGTGGCGGCACTTGTCCTGCTGATCGTTCCGCTGTTCAAATCACCGGTCCGGAAGCTGGTGAACGGTGCCGAAAATACGGTGAAAGCCCTATGCGCTTCTCCCGTCGGCAACACGCTGACTCAGCTGGAAAAGAGCGGCAGCGCGACCCTGTCCGTTGACCTGAGCAAAAACGAAGAGCTCATGCAGCTTCTCATGAGGTCCGATATCAAGCTGGATGCGAAGGCCGAGATCGCCATGTTCCTCAAAGAGAAGACCGGCGCCGCTTTATCCATCGATACCGAACTGAATGACAAAGATCTGCTGGACGCTCTCGTAGTCGGCACCAAAGACGAGCTGGCCGTTTCCAGTACCGCCCTGTTCTCCAAGACCAATTACGGGGTCAATTTGAAAAACATGGCCAAAAATCTGAAGGGTTCCATTTTCGATCCGGAAGAAGGCACGAAGTATGCTCTGCCGGAAGAAATATTCAACGCGCTCGAGAACCTCAGCCTGAACGATCTGGAGAAACTGGCCGAAGAAGGCAAGACCGTTCTGGGAAAGGTGTTCGACCAGTTTGTCAGCAGTGTCGAGAAAAACGGCAAGGTCTCCAAGGGCAGCGAAAAGATCACGATCGGTGAGAAAGAGATCTCCACTTCCACCGTCACGGTCGAACTGGACGGAAAAGCGATCAAAAAGATCGCGACGGACGTTCTGGACTTCCTGAAGAAAGACAAGAGTGTCAAGACTTTTATCAACAATATCCGGCAGACCGCCGAAAAGAGTTCGCTCAGCGAGTTCCTCGGGATCGATGAAGAGTTTGCGGATGATTTCTACAACTGGGTCGACGAGCAGCGCGATGCCGTTGACGACTGGGAAGAGGATCTGGAAAACGTAACGGTCACCCTGACCGGGTTCTTAAAGGGCAGCCAGCTGCTGCAGGCCGAAGTCGAATACAAGGAGAACAAAGAAAAAAGCACGCTCCGTGTGACCGTCGGCCCCGATCCGAAGAATCCGGCAGAGATCACCTTCTATTTCAAAGATCCTTACGGCAGCAAGGAAACGCTCAGCTACAAGGTATCCGTCAACGACAAGAGCAGCTACGAAGCCAGCTTCAGCGTCAAGGCAGATTCCGAAACACCTTTCAAAGGCAAACTTGTCTGGGACAAGAAAGAAGGCGGCCTGAAGCTCACCGCGGAAGTGCAGCGCTACTCCTACTACGGCGGTACTTCCACCTCCAAGTACGAGTTGAAAGCCAACATGACCCAGAGCGGCAAGAAGACCGTGATCGCACTGGAGAAACTCACTGCGGGAGAAAACACCGTCAGCCTGAAAGGGATCAGCCTGACCCTGGACGGGGGCGCCAAGTTTCCGAGCATCTCCAAGTATACGGACATCCTGACGCTGGATGAGGATGACTTCGGCGATCTGATCGAGGATCTGCAGAAGAGTCTGCAGGAACTGACCCAGTCTCTGGGACAGAGCGGATCGTCGTCTACTTCGGCTGTACCGGTACAGGGTTATTAAGGAGGCCGCTTTGAAGCCGATGCTCCGAAGAGACCTGGTACTTTTCAAGCGCGGGCTCATCCCCGCGCTTGTTTTGACTGTCCTGCTGGCTGCCGCTGCGGCGCTGGCCGGTTTTTCCGTGATGCGCGGCGCTTCCGAAAGCGCCGCGCCGGTCCGGGTCGCCGTGGTGGATGAGGAAGGCGGCATGGTCAGCCGCTTCTGCATCAATCTCGTCAGCAGTCAAAGCTATATTGCCTCTCTTCTGGACATCGACCGGGTCAGCCGCAAAAAAGCCCTGACCGGTCTTGAGGACGGCACGTATGCCGCCGTGATCATCCTGCCGGAAGGCTATACCGATCAGATCATGTACGGGTATCAGGGCGAGGGCGAGATCCTGCTCTCGAAAGGCGCCGCCGCCTCGGCCGAAATCGTTGCCTCCGTAGCGGATTTCGGAGAACGCCTGCTGGCCGCCGGCCAGTACGGCGTCTTTGCCGGAGAGAAGGTCGTCAAGGCCGCCGGTCTTTCCCGGGAAGTCTACGACGACTTTCTGGACCGCAGCAATTTAGAGCTTCTGGACGCGGCCGTCAATCTGTACGATACCGGCTCGGAAGACATTCTGACCGCCTACGACGGGACCGGCCTTTCCGTGGGAGCGTACTATGCCGTCACCTGGCTGAGTCTTTTCCTGCTGGTCAGCGGTCTTTTCTTCACAGCTTTGTATACGGCGGACAACAGCCGGGCGCTGCTGACCCGCCTGTTCAGCGAAGGGATCCGTCCGGCGGAGTATCTTGCCGGCAAACTGCTCTGGCCGCTGCTTTTCCGTCTTCCTCTTTTTGCGCTTCTGCTTCTGGGCCTTTCCCGCCTGCTGCCGCTTCAGCTGAGTGCCGGCGCTTTGCTGAGCACGCTCGGAAGCGTCCTGCTGGCGGCCGGACTGATCAGCTTTTCCGCGGCTGCCCTGGCCTCCCGCAAGGGCTGGGCGGGACTGCTCCTCGGAATCGCGGCCACCGGACTATTCCTCTGCGGCGGATTGATCCCCCGCAGCTTTCTGCCGTCCTGGCTGAGCCGATTGGGTGATCTTACGCCTTCCGGCGCGGTCGCCGGTCTTCTGCGGCCTCTCTTCGGCGGGCGGCTGCCTCTTCCTTCTCTGCTGGCCGGTCTTATTTATCTCGGACTGGCACTTTTCTTCGCGCTGCATCATCTGCGCGCGATGCCGGGAAAGGGGGAAGACGCATGAAGATCCTGCTCTTTGCCCTGAAAAAAACAGGCAAAACGCCT
Organism: Lachnospiraceae bacterium; assembly: GCA_017619975.1. GTDB lineage: Bacteria > Bacillota > Clostridia > Lachnospirales > Lachnospiraceae > UBA6987. Next base: position 35,475 of record JAFZRH010000042.1, read on the forward strand.
GTCTACTGGATCTTTTTTGCCGCGGTGCTGCTGATGCCTCCGCTCTTCTTTGCGGCCGGAAAACAAACGGCCGTCCCGCCGGCCGGCTGTGTCCTCGAGGATAAGTCCGATCCGGAAGCCGTCCGCATCGCGTCCTATCTGGAAGGCTCCGGTTTTCTGATCTGTCAGGACCGCGAGCAGCTCAGTCAGGATGTCGCCGCCGGCGTTCTGGACGCGGGGATAGTGATCCCCGAAGGTCTGCAGGCGCAGCTGGAACGCGGACAATTCGAAAACTGTCTGATCTTTGTCAGCAGTCCCACTTCGGCCTTCCCCGATCTGTGGAAGGAGCACGCCATGTCCGCGCTCTTTGCCGTCTGCGCGCCGTATATCTCGGCGGAGATCCTGGAAGAGGCCGGCGTTCCGCGGGAAACACTGTTTGAGGCTTACCGCGCCTACATGGACGCCGGCAAGCTTTTCACCTTCCGTCTTACAACCGCGGACGGCCCCTTCCTGGTAAGCCGGGACCGCAGTGAGCGCTTCTTCCTTTTCGCGCTGGCACTTCTTCTCTTCTTAAGCAGCTGGTTCTGCATTGCTTCCCCGCTGGCGGACGCCGTTCGTCTGATGCGTCCCCGCATCGGACGCGGAAAAGCCTTTGTTTCTCTCTATCTGCCGGGGCTTCTGCTTCGTTTTCTGGGACTGCTCGCGGCGGCGGAGACCGCCTGTCTGCTGGCCGGTGAAGGAAAACTGATGCTGCCGGCAGCCGTCTATCTGCTTCTTCTGCAGCTCTTCTCGCTGTTTCTGGCACTGCTGCCGGGAAACAACTGGAAGGATACGCTGCTCTTCTTCCTGGCGGTGTTTTCTCTGGCGCTTTGTCCGGTTTATCTGGATCTGTCCCTGCTCCTGCCGCCGGTCAAAACGCTTCGTCCTTTCATACCGCCCTTCTGGCTTTGGATCTTAGCAGGAATGATTTAACGAACCACCGGGAAACAAAAGGTGGGCGGCAGATCCCAGCAATCTGCCGCCCGATGAAGATATAATGAAGAAGGAGGGGTGCTGCCTAATGCAGCTGCAATTATGAAAAAACTTACCGTCTGGCTATATAGTACAGGATGAAAATGTCAAAAAATCGGGCTCTTCGTAAAACCTTTTAAGAAAGATTATGAAAAAAAAATGACATCTCTGAAAGCAGCAGGCCGGAAACTCTTGACAGAAGGGAGCAACATCATTAATATTATTTTATCTGGTTGATCGTAAACCAAATTATTTACGGAGGTAGAATTATGAAAAAAGTATTGGCCTTTGTCATGGCTGTACTCCTGGTTCTGTCCCTTGTCGCCTGCGGCAGCAACACGGACACCGGGAAAAAGGGCGACCTGATCGGCATCGTTCTTCCTACGAAGGAAGAGACCTATTGGCTGGGATGCCAGAAGTATCTGGAGCAGGAACTGAAAGATTACAATTACGAGATCCTGTACTCTCAGGGCAACTCCGCGACGGAAAAAACCAACGTGGAAACATTCATTAATAAGAAGGCCAAATATCTGGTTTACTGCGCGTTCGACGCGGAAGCCGCTGCTTCCACCGCTGAGGCCGCAAAGAACGCAGGTCTGACGGTCATCTGCTATGACCGCCTGATCACCAACACCGACGCCGTCGATTATTACGTAACGTTCGATTCCAAGGCGGTCGGCCGCGCTCAGGCCAAATACCTCATCGAGCAGGCCGGCGGAAAGAAGGGAATCAACCTCTATATGTACTGCGGCGCTCTGACCGACAATAACTCCGTTCTTTTCTTCGAAGGCGTTTGGGAAGTCCTGCAGCCGGCACTGGCTGACGGCACCTTCACCGTTCGCAACTGCGATAAGGCGATCGAGCTGAAAGACGTCGCGAACCCGACCCGTGATCAGCTCGTTTCCGTCATGCAGACCATCGACACCGAGTGGAGCATGCCCACCTGCAAGAGCCTGGCAGAAGCGCATCTTGGCGCTGTCGGCAAGGAAGCAAAGGGCGACGTGTTCGTACTTGGTCCGCAGGACGACGACTGCGCCCGCGCCCTTTCCGACGCGTTCCATGCGGACGCCGACGTAACCAGCGTTGTGGTGACCGGTGCGGACGGCACGGAAGGCTCTGTGCAGTATATCATTGACGGTCTTCAGTCCATGACCGTGTTCAAAGACACCGTGAACCTGGCGAAGGGCGTCAAAGCGATCGTTGATGCGCTGGTTGCCGGAAAGAAGCCGGAAACCAACAGCAGCTACAACAACGGCAAGAAAGACATTCCTTCCATTCAGGCGGACGTTGTGACGGTTACGGCCGACAATATCGCTGCGGTATTCTTTGATACCGGCATCTACGACGGATCCAAGTATACCGGCTGGAAGAAATAATCCCGGCTGATTGGGAAAGGGGCATACTGTGTACCGTATGCCCCTTTTTTGGTAAGACGCTTTAGTCAAAGGAGTATTCTTACAGTGAGCGAATATATTTTGGAAATGCGCGGCATTACCAAAACCTTCCCCGGCGTCAAGGCCCTGGACAACGTGAATTTTTCCGTTCGAAAAGGGGAGATCCACTGTCTTGTCGGAGAAAACGGCGCGGGGAAGTCCACTTTGATGAAGGTTCTCTCCGGTATTCATGAGTACGGGACCTATGAGGGCGACATCGTTCTGGATGGCGAAGTGATGAAGTTTCATACGATCCGCGCCAGTGAAAAAGCGGGGATCGCCATCATCAACCAGGAACTGGCGCTGATCCCGGAACTCAGCGTGGCGGAGAATATTTTCTTTGGCCGGGAGATCCTGAAGAACGGCTTCATGGATTGGAACGAGACCAACGCGCGCGCAGCAAAATACCTGGACATGGTGCGCCTGAACGTCAACCCGCAGCTGCCGATCCGGGAACTAAGGGTGGGCAGTCAGCAGCTGGTGGAGATCGCGAAGGCATTATCGAAGGATGCAAGACTTCTGATCCTGGATGAGCCGACCTCCTCCTTAAATGAAGAGGACAGCGCGAACCTGCTGAATCTTCTCCGGGAACTGAAAAAGAAGGGCGTGACCATCGTCATGATTTCCCACCGCCTGAAAGAAGTGGTGGAGATCGCCGACTCCGTGACCGTCCTCCGCGACGGAGCCACGGTCTGCTCGATGGACCAGGCTAACGTGACGGAGCAGAAGCTCATCAGCAACATGGTCGGGCGGGAACTCGGGACGATCTATCCCACCCGTTCCGCTTCTCACAAGATCGGCGACGTGCGGCTGGAAGTAAAAAACTGGTCTGTCACGGACACCAAGCTGGAGCGGCAGATCCTGAAAGATATCAATCTCAACGTCAGAAAAGGCGAGATTGTCGGGCTTGCCGGACTCATGGGCGCCGGCCGGACCGAATTTGCTCTCAGCCTGTTCGGCAACACGCCGGGCTATAAACTGAACTCCGGCACGATCGAACTGGACGGCGAAAAAGTCCGGTTCCGCTCCCCCAGGGACGCAATCAAAAAGGGCGTTGCCTACGCCACCGAAGACCGCAAGAAAAACGGCCTGGTACTGATCCAGGACGTAAAATTCAATATCACTTTCGCGGACCTTAATCGGATCATCGACTTCGGCATCATCAACGGCAGCAAGGAAATCGTGGAAGCCGACCAGATGAAGACCGACATCAATATCAAAACCCCGTCCATTCTGCAGCTCGCCCGGAACCTATCCGGCGGCAATCAGCAAAAAACGGTACTCGCAAAGTGGATCTTTGCAAGACCGAACGTTCTGATTCTGGACGAGCCCACCAGGGGCATCGACGTCGGCGCCAAGCATGAAATCTACACGCTCATGAATAAGATGGTGGAGGAAGGCATGTCCATCATCATGATCTCCTCGGAACTCTTGGAGATCATCGGCATGAGCGATCGGATCTACGTCATGCATGAGGGCATGATTACAGGTGAACTGAGCGCTGAAGAAGCCACGGAAGAAGCCATCATGCGGCTGGCTACGAATACGGAGGAAAACTGATATGCAGGAAAAGAACAGAAACGCCGTGCTGACAGGCATCAGCAAAGTGGCAAAAAACTATGCCATGTATATCGCGCTCGGCGTCATATTCATCGTTTTTCAGATTCTCAGCGGAGGCCTGTTCCTCACTGCTTACAACTTTACCAACCTGGTCAACCAGACCGGATACATTGCCGTATTGGCGGTGGGCATGACCCTGGTGCTGATCATCTGCCAGATCGACCTTTCCGTAGGTTTCCTGACGGGCTTCCTCGGCGCGTGTACGGCAAGACTTCTGCTCCTCGGCGTTCCGATCCCGCTGACGATCCTGATCGTCGTTCTCTTCGGCGCCTCCCTCGGTCTGCTGCAGGGATTCATTATCGGTAAGATCGGCGTGCCTGCCTTCGTGACCACGCTGGCCGGTGAATTCGCCTTCCGCGGACTGTTGACGCTGATCACGCAGGATATCGGAACCATCAACGTCACGAACAAAACGTTCAAGGGCATTTCCCAGGGCTTCCTGCCGGCACTGTTCACGATCAAAATCGGCGGCACCGAATTCCACGGATTGTCGCTGATCATCGGCATTCTGGCCGTCGCCGCCGTCGTCTTCCTCAATCTCCGCAAGCGGAAAGAAATGAAGAAGTACAATCTGGAGACCGGCTCCGTTCCCGTCATGATCATCCGCATCCTCTTCTTCTCCGGCCTCATCATGGCGCTGGTGATCCTGCTGGCCAGCTTCCAGGGCATTTCCTGGACGGTCGTCATCGTGGCGGTGATCACGGCGGCCTATCATTTCGTTCTGAACAAAACGAAGATCGGCCGTCATATCTACGGCATGGGCGGCAACGTGGAAGCGGCAAAACTGTCCGGCGTGAACATCCGGAAAGTACTGATCGGCGTCTTTGTTTCCATGGGCGCCATGGCCGCTTTATCCGGCGTGATGATCACGTCCCGGATGGGCTGCGCGCAGCCTACCACCGGTACCGGTTATGAGCTGGACGCCATTGCTTCCTGCTACATCGGCGGCGTATCCACGAGCGGCGGCGTAGGCCGGGTCATCAATTCCGTGGTCGGCTCCTTCGTTATCATGTCCCTGATCAACGGCCTGAACCTGATCGGCGTGGGAATTTCCTACCAGTACCTGATCAAGGGCATCATCTTTGTCGTTGCCGTTGCCATCGACGTTCGCGGCCGCGGCCGTAAAGCGCTCGGCTGATCGAAGAACGGAACGCAACAAAACAGACCTCCCCAAAGCGGGGAGGTCTTTCTGTTTTCGGGAGCTTTGGATCAATACGCCTTGCCCCAGATGACCAGCTTCTTCGCGGGGCGGCCGCAGCACACGCACCTGTCGCTAATGTGCTCCTGCGCAAACGGCATGCAGCGTGAGGTCGCGGTCGTGTCTTCCTTGATCTTGAGCTCGCAGGCGACGTCGCCGCACCATTCGGCCTTCACGAAGCCGGGCTTGTTCGCGACGGTGTCTTTAAACTCATCGTAGGTCTTCGCTTCGTAAATGTGCGCTTCCAGATGCGCCTTTGCCTTTTCGTACAGATCCTTCTGCTCGGCTTCGAGCGCCGCCTTCACGGCTTCGGCCAGCTCTTCCAGCTTCACGATCTGCTTCTCGCGGTTGTCGCGCCGCACGATCACGGCCACGCCGGCTTCGATGTCCTTCGGACCGATCTCCACGCGCAGCGGGATGCCTCGCATCTCCTGTTCGCTGAACTTCCAGCCCGGGTTCTTGTCGGAATCGTCAACTTTGACGCGCAGGCCGGCGGCGGAAAGCTGCTCTTTCACTTCGGCAGCCTTCTCCAGCACGCCTTCCTTATGCTGCGCGATCGGCATCACCATGACCTGCGTCGGCGCGATGCGGGGCGGCAGGACCAGGCCGGAATCGTCGCCGTGCACCATGATGATGGCGCCGATGATGCGCGTGCTCATGCCCCAGGAGGTCTGATGCACGTACTTTAACTGATTGTCCTTGTCCGAATACTGGATGCCGAAAGCCTTCGCGAAGCCGTCGCCGAAGTTGTGGCTGGTGCCGGACTGCAGGGCCTTGCCGTCGTGCATCATGGATTCGATGGTGTAGGTCTGCTCCGCGCCGGCGAATTTTTCCTTGTCCGTCTTCTGTCCCTTGATGACCGGGATCGCCAGGACCTGCTCGCAGAAATCCGCGTAGACGTTCAGCATCTGCACGGTGCGGGCTTCGGCTTCTTCGGCGGTCGCGTGGGCGGTGTGGCCTTCCTGCCACCAGAACTCGGTCGTGCGCAGGAAAGGACGGGTGGTCTTTTCCCAGCGGACCACCGAGCACCACTGGTTGTAGCACTTGGGCAGGTCGCGGTAGGAGCCGATGATATCTTTATACAGTTCGCAGAACAGCGTTTCCGAGGTCGGGCGCACGCACAGTCTTTCCGGCAGCACCTCGCCGCCGCCCATGGTGACCCAGGCCACCTCGGGCGCGAAACCTTCCACGTGATCCTTTTCCTTCTGCAGCAGGCTCTCCGGGATGAAGAGCGGCATGGCTACGTTTTCCACGCCGGTCGCTTTAAAGCGGGCGTCCAGCTCGTGCATGATGTTCTCCCAGATCGCGTAGCCAGCTGGCCGCAGGATGCAGCAGCCGCGTACGGCCGAATACTCGATCAGCTCTGCTTTCTTTACCACGTCGGTATACCACTGCGCGAAA
>JAFZRH010000043.1 GCA_017619975.1 Lachnospiraceae bacterium
GCGCTTTATATCAGCCTGCTCGGCCGGCTCGATACCTCTGCGCACACACAGCAGGAACTCTCCTCCCTGGTCTCCCGCTATCTGTACGGTCTGGAGATCCGCTACGCCATGTTCGACACCTACGGCACAGAGGACTTTCAGCCATTCCTGCGCACCGCCTGGATCACGATGGAAGAGGATCTGCAGCAAGGCTACGACCTTCTTTATGAGATCCTCTACGATACGCAGTTCACCGACATCGAAACGCTCTCCGGCCTGATCGACAGAGAACTCTCGGCGCAGAAAAGCGCCGTGACCTACGGAGCGTATACAATCATGCTCTACCGCATGCTCGGCGCCGGTTCGCCGCTTTACGCCTACTATGACCATCTTTCCGGTCTGGATTACTATGATTTTCTCGTGAAAGCCGACGCCCTGATCGAATCCGATCCTGAAGCTGTTACGGCCGCTCTGGAAAAAATACAGGAACATTTCCGCAACCGGACAGATGCCGTCTGCCTCTTCGCAGGGGATTCCGCCATGTTTGAGGAAAACACCGCCTGTGCGGACGATTTCCTCTCAAAGCTGGATACAAAGCCCGTTGTCCCCGTAAAATACGCTTTTGAAGCCCCCGCCATGCGCGAAGCGCTGATCATTGACAGCACCGTGCAGTACAACGGCATAGTCGGAGATTTTGACGCGCTGGGCCTTGCAGGCTACACGGCGGATCTGGAAGCTGTTTCCGCGCTGGTGCTGGACAAATATCTCATTCCGGAACTACGGGAAACCTACGGCGTCTATACCCCGATGCACGGTTATCTGGAGAACGGAGGCGCTTATCTTCTCACGTACAGCGACCCGAACATCCGCGAAACCTTTGACGTTTATGCGGCGCTGCCGGAGTTCCTGTCCGGCCGCGAAACAGATCAGGACGTGCTGGACGGATACATCCTCTCCGCCTATTCCACGCTGGCCAGGCCCGAGGGAGAGCTGAGCGGCGCGATTTCCGCCATCATCGCCAGGATCTGCCTTGAACCGGAGAATCTGAAGATTCAGCGGATGCAGGAACTGAAATCCCTCACATCGGAAAAACTCGCCTCCTATGCCGAAGCTTACCGCAGCCTTGATGAAAACGCTCATATTTTCACTGCCGGCAATGCCGCGGCGATCCGGGAAAATGCGGACCTGTACGACCGCATCCTCGATCCTTTCGCATAAGCCGATCCGAAGCCCGGGTTTACCCGGGTTTCTTTTTTTTGCCGTGTCCGTCTGAATTTCATTGAATATTCCTTTTGAATTCCAAATAAACTTATTGTCGGAAAGAGGTAAATATGATATGATAAACTATAACAATCGGTTAAAACCGGAACAGAAAAAATACACAGAAAAAGGAGAATAAAAAATGATCAGAGCGGAATACGAACGCTGGCTTGCGCACGACCTGGAGGATCCCGATCTCCTGCCGGAGCTGCTGCGGATTCAGGACAGTGAGGACGAAATCAATGACCGTTTTGCCGTCTCCCTGAAGTTCGGCACGGCAGGGCTGCGCGGCACACTCGGTGCCGGCACCAACCGTATGAACATCTGGGTAGTCCGCCAGGCAACGCAGGGGCTTGCAAACTGGGTTCTGACGCAGGGCGGCACGCAGACTGTTGCCATATCCTACGACAGCCGCCTGAAGAGCGACGTTTTTGCCAAAGAAGCCGCCGGCGTTCTGGCCGCGAACGGAATCAGCGTCAGGATCTATGACGTGCTGATGCCCGTGCCGGCGCTGTCCTTTGCCACAAGATATTACAGCTGCAATGCCGGCATCATGGTGACGGCTTCCCACAATCCGGCTAAATACAACGGCTACAAGGCCTACGGCCCCGACGGCTGCCAGATGACGGACGACGCGGCAGCTATCGTTTACGACGAAATCCAGAAGACCGACGTTCTGACCGGCGCAAAGCGCATCAGCTTTGCCGAAGGCGTGGAAAGAGGCCTGATCCGCTTCGTCGGAGATGACTGCAAAAAGGCGTTTTATGAAGCCATCGAGGCAAGGCAGGTCCGGCCCGGTCTGGCAAAGACTTCCGGTCTCAGGCTGGTATACTCTCCTCTGAACGGCACAGGCCTCGTCCCCGTGACGAAGGTCCTGAACGATATGGGGATCACGGATATTACCATAGTCCCCGAGCAGGAATACCCGAACGGATATTTCACGACATGCCCGTACCCCAACCCTGAGATTTTCGAAGCATTGAAATACGGCCTGGAGCTTGCGAAAGGCGTCAATGCCGATCTCATGCTGGCAACGGATCCGGATGCCGACCGCGTCGGTATCGCCATGCGCTGCCCGGACGGCAGCTACGAGCTGGTATCCGGCAATGAAATGGGCGCTCTGCTTCTGGACTATATCTGCGCAGGCCGCATTGAGCAGGGCACCATGCCGGATAAACCGGTCGCCGTGATGTCCATCGTCTCCACCCCGCTGGCCGATGCGATCGCCGCGCACTACGGCGTTGAAATGCGCCATACACTGACAGGCTTCAAGTGGATCGGCGATCAGATCGCGCGTCTGGAGGCGGACGGTGAAGTCGACCGCTTCATCTTCGGCTTTGAGGAAAGCTACGGCTATCTCGCCGGGCCTTACGTCCGCGACAAGGACGCTGTAATCGCCTCCATGCTGATCTGCGAAATGGCGGCCTACTACCGCAGCATCGGTTCTTCCATCAAGCAGCGTCTGGAAGAGATCTACGCCGAGTACGGCCGCTACCTGAACAAGGTCGATTCCTTTGAATTCCCGGGCCTCTCCGGTATGGACAAGATGGCCGGCATCATGAAGAACCTGCGGGAAGCTCCGCCTGCGGAATTGGCCGGCATTCCCGTGAAAACCGTCACGGACTACAGCGAACCCGAAAAGACCGGTCTGCCGAAAGCAAACGTCCTGATCTATAAACTGGAAGACGGTTCCACTGTCATCGTGCGCCCCTCCGGCACCGAGCCGAAGATCAAGACATACTTCACCACCAGAGGAAGCAGCCTCGGCAAAGCCAAGGAGAAAAAAGACAAGCTCGCGGATGCCTTAAAGCCCATCCTTTCCTGAGCAGGCAGCAGCTATGGATCAGGAAAAGGCTCAGGGTAAGCTGCCCGTCCGGAACTATGTAGGGTACGCGATGGGAGATATGGCCGGCGTTATCACCTTCGGCACTATCGGCTCCTTCCTGCAGATGTTCTATACCGACATCCTGCACATTTCCCTCGCAAGCATTACGGTGCTGATGATGGTCGCCCGTATCTGGGACGCGATCAACGACCCCATGTGCGGGGCATTGATCGATGCGCAGAAACCGACGAAATACGGCCGCTTCCGCCCCTACGTCTGGTATTTCTCCATCCCGCTGGCGCTGGCGTTTATCGCCACCTTCTATAAAGTCCCCGGCCTGTCGGAAAAAGGCTATCTGGCCTATGCCTATGTGACCTACATCCTCTACGGCATGATGTACACCGCCGTGAATATCCCATACGGTTCCATGGCTTCCGTCATGACAACCGATCAGACGGAGCGGTCGACGCTGTCCGTCATCCGCTCTCTCGGCGCAGGCCTCGGAACCGCGCTTTCGCAGATGGTGCTCCCGCTGTTTGTTTTCTCCACCGTTGCGGGCGGCGCAAAGATCCTGGATCAGAACAAACTCTTCCGCGGGGTCGTCATTCTGGCGGTTCTCAGCGTGGTGATCTATTTCCTGTTCTTCAGGCTGACAAAGGAATATGTTGCCCCGATCAGGGACCAGAAGAGTGAAACCCTGCTGAAGACCTTCGGGAAGCTCATGAAAAACAGGCCGTTTGTCACGCTGTGCCTGGCTTCCATGCTGCTGATCGCCGGCAGCATGTACACGCAGACCGTTTTCAACTATCTGTTCAAGAACTATTTCGGAAAACCGGGGCTCTTCTCCCTGGTGACGGTTGCCACCTACCTCCCGATGCTGCTTCTCATGCCGTTCGTGGGCAGGCTTGTGCGCCGTTACAGCAAGAAGGGCATCTGCGCGCTCGGCAGCTTAGCTGCAGCAATCGCCTTTCTGGTGCTGTTCTTCCTCAGAACGGATAACGCCTATCTCTTCCTCGGGGTGGTCGTATTCAGCGGCTTCGGCCTCTGCTTCTTCACTCTGGAGGTCTGGGCTATGGTGACGGACGTCATTGACTACCACGAAAAGCTGCATCACCGCAGGGATGAAGGCACCACCTACGCCTGCTTCTCTTTCTTCCGGAAGCTCGGCCAGACGCTTGCGGGCATAGGAGCTTCCATGGCGCTGGCAGCTGTCGGCTACAGCACCGCGAAGGACGTCGTCGTGCAGACGGATGCCGTCAACAAGGGCATCTACTCTATCGCGACCATTGTTCCCTTCGTGATGTACCTCTGCATGTTCC
>JAFZRH010000044.1 GCA_017619975.1 Lachnospiraceae bacterium
GAAAAAACGGCATCCCGTGTCATTCTGAGCGACGGCAAAAGCAATTGCTTTTGCCGGAGTCGAAGAATCTTTTCTCTTGCAGCAGTAAGAGAATTCGCCCTTCGGGCGAAAGATCCTTCGCTATGCTCAGGATGACACATTCCGGTGTTTTTTCACAGCCCGTTTCATTGTCCTATGTCCCTGAACCGCAAGAAAAACATCCCGTTTCTTCTGTTTCTGCTGTTGCTGCTGCTGATCACAGCCGTTTTTTCGCTGCTGATCGGCCGCTTTGATATCAGTATCCGCGAATGCTTCGGGATCCTTTTCTCCAAGATCTTCCCGATCGAGCCTTTCTGGACCAAAGTCCAGCACAACATGCTGGTCCTGGTCCGCCTGCCGCGCGTCATCATTGCGATCCTGGTCGGCGCGTCTCTGGCGGTGGCCGGCACTTCCTATCAGTGCATCTTCCGCAACCCCATGTGCGCGCCGGATATTTTAGGGGCTTCCACCGGCGCTGCCTTCGGCGCCTCCCTGGCCATTCTGCTCGGCAAAAGCAATATGACCATCACCATGTGGGCTTTCCTGTCCAGCATGGCCTGTGTGCTGCTGGTCCTTTTCGTGAGCCGCTTCTGCCGCGGCAACCAGATCCTGAACCTGATCCTGGCCGGCATCATGGTCGGTTCCCTCTTTTCGGCCGGGAATTCGTATATTAAGATGATCGCCGACCCGAACAACGTCCTGCCGGCCATCACCTACTGGCTGATGGGCTCTCTGTCCGGCGCGGACACCAAAAAGATGTCCTACATCTGGATCCCTCTTTTGATCGGCATGGTCCCGATCTTCCTTCTGCGCTGGAAGATCAATATCCTGACCCTGGACGAAGAGGAAGCCCGGACCATGGGCATCAATACCCGCCTGACCCGGACCGTCGTGATCCTGGCCGCCACGCTGCTCACGGCAGCCAGCGTCTCGGTGAGCGGCATCATCGGCTGGGTCGGTCTGGTCATGCCGCACATCGCCCGGAAATTCGTAGGGGATGACTGCCGCGTCCTGATCCCGGCCTCCGCTCTGATCGGCGGCATCTTCCTGCTGCTCGTGGACGATCTGGCCCGGAATCTCTATACCATCGAGCTGCCGCTTGGCATCCTGACCTCGCTGATCGGCGCTCCGTTCTTCCTGTATCTGATGATCCGGAGAAGGGAGTAAGCCATGTCGATCGAAGTCAGAAACGTCAGCTTTGCCTATTCGCACGGCAGGACCGTGCTGGACGATATCAGTTTTCAGATCCCTGACGGCGAATTTGTCAGTTTGCTCGGTCCCAACGGTGTGGGAAAATCAACACTGTTTAAATGTATTCTTCGCCTTCTGACCGGATATTCCGGGGAGATACGAATCAACGGGGACGATTCCAAAAGCTTAAGTGCCAAAGAACTCTCCCGCCGGATCGCATACATTCCGCAGTCCGCCGCCGCCATTTTCAACTATACGGTCCGGGATACCATCCTGATGGGAACCACCGCGATGGTGAACGGCCTGCGCTCTCCGGGCAAAAAAGAAGAAGCTTTTGTGGACGAAGCCCTGGAGCGGCTTTCCCTTCAGGACTTAAAGGACCGGCTGTTTACCCGGATCTCCGGCGGTGAACGGCAGCTGGTCCTCATCGCCCGGGCACTCGCCCAGCAGGCAAAGATCCTGCTGATGGACGAGCCGACCGCCAATCTGGACTACGGCAACCAACTGCGCGTCCTGGAGCAGATCAAGGCCCTCTCCGGCAGCGGCTATACGATCCTGCAGTCCACGCACAATCCCGAGCAGGCCTTCTGGTATGCCGACCGCGTGATCGCCATCCGGGACGGCCGGCTGGCGGCCGACGGCGCGCCGGCTGACGTTATGGACGCCGCGCTCTTAAAAGCGCTGTACCGGATCGACGTCAGCATAGAAAATCTTCATGACGGGAAAATCCACGTCTGCGTACCGAAAAAGCTCCTGGAGTAACAGGAGCTTTTTCATGGAACGGGCGGGAGCCGCTTTGTTATCAATCTACCTTACTCGTTTCCGGAAAGGGCGGCCTGTGCGGCCCTTCTGGCTTCTTCCAGGGAAATACCTTCCGCTCTCGCGATGCGGGCCAGATCCTCATATTCGATCTTTTCCCTTCTGACCCCATACCCTTCTGAGCTTTTTACCCGGACCGGGCCCCATCTGGTGTCCCGGCTTTCGCTCTGCCGTGAAAGAATATACCGTTTTGTTTCAATCTCCCGGATGCCCAGTGTGGTGCTGTGCCGGAAAGCCGCGCGGAGGACGTCTGTCTTCTTTTCCGGCGCGCAGATGATCTTGATCAAGGTGCCGGGGCGGTTTTTCTTCATATTCGCCGCGACCGTATACACCTCCACGGCGCCGGCGTCAAACAGCGCCTGCATCATAAAGGCGATCTCTTCCGCCGTCATATCGTCCACATTGACGGACAGTTCCGTCATGCGCTCGGTTTTTTCTTCGTCGCTCTCCCCGAGAAAGGCCCGCACGCAGTTGGCCCGCGGGAAATCCTTCTTTCCCATCCCGTAGCCGATCTTTTCCACGCGCATCAGCGGCATGGCTTCGAACCGATTCACGAAGTATTTGAGAAGCGCCGCGCCGGTCGGCGTGCAGAGCTCTCCCGTCATTTCCGTACTGTAGATGGGCACGTCCTTCAGCAGAACCGCCGTGGCCGGAGCCGGTACGGGCAGGATCCCGTGGGCGCAGCGCACCGTTCCGCTGCCGACGTGGACCGGAGAAGCGATCACCGCTTCCGGCGCCAGTTTTTCCATCAGCAGGCAGACGGCCGTCACATCCGCGACCGCATCCAGCGCGCCGACCTCATGAAAATGGACCTGCTCCACCAAACGGCCGTGTACGGCCGCTTCGGCTTCGGCAATCCTTTGATAAACGGCCAGGATGTCCCGGCGCACTTTTTCCGACAGCGGCAGGCTTTGGACGATCTCTCCGATACTTTGCAGGGTACTGTGCGCGTGATGATGAGGCTCCCCTTCCTCCCCTTCCGGAGAATGGTGCTCTTCTTCCTCTCCGTGCACACGGACCTGCATATGGCTGCCTCGGATGCCGCATTTTACAGCCGGTTCCAGACAGAAGGAAACGCCCGGGATCCCGATCCCGTTCAGTTCGGCAATAAAGTCTTCCGGATTCGGAAGGAGCTCCGTCAGGGCGGCGCTCAGCATATCGCCGGCGGCCCCCATCCCGCAGTCCAGATAGAGTGTTTTCACGCATGCTCTCCTTTCGCATCCGCTGAGAAACCGGCTTTTTCCAGTGCCAGAACCAGCGCCGGCACCAGCACCAGATGCAGGATAATCCCGGGGATCGCATTGATCACGGCGCCGGCCAGGAACATCTTCAGCGTAAAGGCAGTGCCGCCAAGCCCCAGCAGGGCCCATTTGACCGCTCCCCAGACCAGCCGGCCGGCAATCATGGCGCCGATCAGCGCCAGATACAGACTCCAGAGCTTATGGCGCGGCAGTTTCCGGTACAGAAAGCCGGAAACCAGTCCGTAGACCGCCAGCTCAAACATCATGCAGACCGCATCCGGATAGAGCGCGGGCATCTGGAACAATACGGAACGCAGGATCGGGGCGATCAGGCCGACCAGCGCCCCCCAGGGAGCACCGCACAAAAAGCCGCAGAGGAAAACCGGAATATGCATCGGACTCAGGCGCTTGCCGATCTCCGGGATCTGACCGGTCAGAAAAGGAAGGACCAGGCAAAGGGCAAGACACAGTCCGGCCATTGTCAGTTTTCTTAAATTGATCTTCATGGCTGTTCCTTCGTTGTAAGAATGCGAAATAAACTACGGCAGATAGCCTGTATTTTCGGTGGCTTCATTGTACTGAAGCCGGGGGACCTTGTCAAGGGCCAGACACTTCACAAAAAATTCACAAAATTTATTAGCACTCACTATTGACGAGTGCTAATAACCGTGTTATACTGCAGCCGTGAGAGAAAAAAGGGCTCACGGCAAACGCCCGGATCGGATCGGCAAACACCCGATCACAGGCAAGACCAAAACGGTTCCTGCGGAACCGCCAACATACAAAGGACTGGAGGATTGAAAACCATGTTACTGCCTAGCGTTTTTGGAAATGATTTCTTTGAGGATTTAATGAACTTCCCGACCTGGGACCGTCCCACCCGTGATGCGCACCGCGAACTGCGGCGCATGGAGCACGAATTCAACGGCATCGGCGGCCTGATGCGCACCGACGTCAAGGAAGACAAGGACGGCTACGAAGTCCATATCGATCTGCCGGGCTTCAGGAAAGAAGACGTACAGATCACTTTAAAGGACGGCTATATGACCGTCAGTGCGAACCGCACGAACGAAGTCGAGGAAGGCAAGAAGTACCTGCGCCGCGAGCGCTATGTGGGCAACGTATCCCGCAGCTTCTACGTCGGCGAGATCCTGACCGAAGAAGACATCAAGGCGAAGTTCGAAAACGGCGTCCTGAAGATCACCCTTCCGAAGAAAGAAGAAGTGCCGAAGGTCGAACAGCCCCGGCACATTGCGATCGAAGGATAAACGCCCCTTCCTTCCGCTTTCCGGCGGCGCGAAACGCGCCGCCGTTTTTTTGTTGTCTTACGGAACATCCGTGTGAATCGTGACGTGCGTCAGCTCCGTTCCCTGATTGTCCGTGAGGACCCAGACGCAGTACGTCTGCTCCTCTGAGCCGGGGATCTGTGCCGTATCCTCTCCGACGGCGACTTGCCGCATATTCCGCAGCGGCGCCCCGGAAAGCAGATAAATGCCCTTCTCCGCATTTGTCCAGATGACCTGCAGGGCGTTGGTTGTTCCGTAGATATCCAGCGTCACACCCGGGTCGATCATCACGACCGACTCGGAATACTCACAGATCAGCGCCAGGCCCACCTCCTGCGTCTGCGAACTGTTGATAGTCAGCGAACCGGTTCCGGTAAAGCGGATGCTGCCGCCGGTGTAGAAGCCCCAGACCATGAAATCCTGCGTCAGCTCATTCTCTCCGATCAGCTCTACGGTAAAGCCGTTTCCGAGCAGGTTGGCACTGATGCCTTTGCCGTGATAATTATTCAGGGTCAGCGTATTCGTCGTGCGGTCGTAAGAGATCCCTTCGGGACTGACCGTGCTGACGTCCCAGGCCGGGTTGAGATACAGATAGTTCTCCCAATTGCTCGTATCCCGGTCAAAGAGCTGGATATAGTCTTCGTTCAGCGTGACATACTCATCTTCGGTATCGAAGAAAGAACCCGGCAGCGGCGTATTCGGCCACAGATTCGGCAGCTCGGGGAATTCGCTGTCCCCGCCCACCGGCAGGCCCGGATACTCCGGATCCGGCGGCACCTCGCCGCCGATATGGATATGCGTGACGGGCTGTCCGTCCTCATCCACCGTATTCCAGCTCTGATACGTGCCGGCAAAAGCACCGGATGAATCCGCTTCGGTCAGGAACACCGTCTGATACAGGCCTGCGATCGGCTCATCGGACAGATAATAAATCGCTTTGGCGGCCGAAGTGGTAAAGACACGGACGGAAGACTCCGCGCCGTTTATATCCATGGTGACCGAGCTGTCGATCATCACACAGGACTCGCTGAATGAGCTTTCCAGGACCAGGCCGTTCCAGCCGCTGCTTTCCAGCAGCAGATAGCCGTCTCCGGTAAAGCGGATGCTGCCGCCGGTATAATCGCCGGAAACCACAATGCCGTCGTCGAACTCGTTTTTGCCGATCAGCCGGACCGTAAAGCTGTTGCCCATGTTGTAGATATAGAGTTTGTAGCCGATACAGTTGTTCAGCGTCAGCGTATTGCTGTTTGCGTCGTAACTGATATCGTTTCGGGTCACGGTTTCCTGATCCCGACCGCCCAGAGCATACAGCACCTGTGTAGAAGAGGAAGCCGTCTCCCAGAACTCGATCCCGCTCGGATAGACGACGCCGTCCGCGCCCTGGCTTCCCGGCAGCGGGTTGGGCAGGATCGGGAAGGCACTGTCCCCGCCGACCGGCAGTCCCTGTACGACAGGCTCGGTTTCCGTGACCGGTTCTGTAACCGGCTCGGTAGCAGGCTCGGTTCCCGGCCCTGCCGGTTCCGTAACCGCTTCCGTAATGGGCACAACAACCGCAGTTCCGCCGGTATCCAGTCTGGTGATCGTCGTGCGGTCACCTTCCCCGACGATCCACCAGGAATAGTAGCGGGCCGCATCGCCGGGCAGCCCCGAGCTGACCGACTCCTTCTTCTGCGCCTGATACACGCCGGGCCACGGCTCGCCCGAAACATAGCGGACCGCTTTTTGCGTGCTGGTTGCCTCGAAGCCGAATACACTGTAAGCGCCGGAGATGTCAAAATGAACGTCTCTTTCGATCCTCAGACAGGCATCCGTAAATCCGCCGGACAGGAAGATCCCGTACTCATATTCATCATTTTCGTCCGGATTGATGATCAGGCTGCCGCTGCCGCTTAAGGTCAGGCTGCCGCCGCCCACTGTCAGGAACTGCTCCAGAACGTTTTCACCCTCCAGCCGGATCGTGAAATCCTGTCCCATCCGGTGGACCAGCAAGCCCTTCCCCCGGTAATTCCGAAGTGTCAGCGTATTGGAGGCGGCATCATAGGAAAGGTTCTCTTCTTCCGTCCGTTCCTCCAGCTGACTCTTCGTCCAGTGCAGCCAGGATACCGCATGGGGAGCGCCGATATCGCCTTCGTTTTCCGGATCAACGTAAATAAAGTTGTTAAGTTCGGCTTTATACCGCGCCTCTTCCTCCCGGGCATAATCGACTGCCGCGATATAATGATCGTGCACGAAGGTCTCCCCGGGCCTGTCACCGACATCCTGACCGGGCGAAGGAAGCGAGGCTTCGCCGCCGAGCGGAAGCTTCTGACGGTAGTCCCAGATCGAATCCTTCGGTTCTTCCGTTTCTGCTGGCACCGGCTGGGTCTCCTGCGCGACCTGTCCCAAAATGACGGAGTCGTTGAACAGGCCGTCCAGGCCCAGCAGGTCCAGGCCGAAAGAGTTCGTGACCAGCACCACGGAAGAGGCAACAGCCGCCATCTGCAGCAGCAGCGAGCGCTTCTTTTTGCTTTTCCTCTCCGCTGTCTGCGCGCTGTCTGCCGCCCGCGTCGTTTCCGCCGCCGCTTCTGCCGCTTCTATCGTCGGATTTAGCGGATCTTTTGCTTCAGTGCGCGGCTCCGGCGGCGCGCCGAGCCCGCCGGGATACTTCCGCTTGTCCAGAAGGGTCTCCGGCTGCTCCGGCGGCCGGGTAAACTCCGCCCCGGGCAGACTGTATTCAGAATCAATGAAATGACGTTTCATGGAATCTTTTATTTATCTCCCTGATGGATGACCACCTGCTGGAACGGAATCTCCACGCCTGCCTCGTCCATGCCGATCTTGAATTCCCGGAACATGGTGCGCGCTGCGGTATAGATATCGCTTTCATTCACTTTCGCGATGAAGCGCAGATTGACGGAGGAAGCGTCCAGCGCCTGCACGCCCAGATACTGCGGCGGCGCCTGGAACAGACCCGGATACTTGGCCGGCATGGCCGCCGCGATGCCCTTTAAGATCTCTTCCGTTTCGGCCAGCGGCGCGGCGTACGAGATCGGGATATCGCAGATCGCGTTCGAATTCGTGCGGGAACGGTTCAGCACGTTTCTGAGATCCGAGTTGTTGACCAGCTTGATGTTGCCGCCCGGATCCTGGATGCTTGTCACGCGCACGCCGATATTGATCACCGTGCCGCGGAAGCCGTTGTATTCGATGATATCGCCGACGTTGAACTCGTCTTCAAAAACCAGGAACAGGCCGGTCACGACGTCTTCGATGAGGCTTTCCGCCGCAAAGCCGATGACCAGGGCGACAATTCCGATGCTGGCGAAGATCGTGCTTAAGTTGATCCCGATCGCGGACAGGCACCAGATCAGCATGATCAGCGCGATGGCGTAGCCGCTGAAGCTCTTCACCATGGAGAGCACGCTCGCTCCCTTCGGCGTCTTCGGTTTGATCCTCTCCAGGATCAGCTTCAGGACCGCCTTGAGGAGCATGAGGAACAGGACGATCACGATCACCTTGAAGATCGCGATCCAGTTGAATTTAACGACTTTCGTAATCTGATCCACGTCGCCGAAAAGGCCGCCGTAGGCCTCCTTCATGCTGTCCCGCCAGGCTTCCGGAAGGAAGAACATCAGGGAAGGGTTGGTGATCAGCAAGACCAATACCAGGATCACCGCCAGAATGATGATCTTCTTTAAGGGACTGGATTTTCTTGTCTTTTTTTCTGCTTTCGCCGCCGGATTTTCGGCTGCCTGATTTTCGCTCATACAACGCTCCTTATTGTTTTATGTGACGATTCAAAGAAACCCGTTCACTGTATTTCGCAGATAAGTGTACCACGCGGCGGGCGGACTGTCAAAAACTTTTGCGGAAAAAGCAATAAAAAAAGACTGTGAAAAGCGCTCTTTCCTCCCGCTGCGCAGGGCAGAAGGATAACGTTTTTCACAGTCCCGGATCACAGGCTGCCGGGCATAGGGCCGGCTTTGACCGCAGAGGGGCGGGCGGCAGGCAGGATCAGTAATTTTCCGCGTTGATTTCGAAATAGCTCTGCGGATGATTGCAGACGGGGCAGACCTCGGGGGCTTTCGTGCCGACCACGATGTGGCCGCAGTTGCGGCACTCCCAGACCTTGACCTCGCTCTTTTCGAAGACCTGAGCGGTCTCCACGTTGTGCAGCAGCGCGCGGTAGCGTTCCTCATGATGCTTTTCGATGGCCGCGACGCCGCGGAATTTCTTCGCCAGCTCCGGGAAGCCTTCCTCTTCGGCCGTCTTCGCGAAGCCTTCGTACATGTCGGTCCATTCGTAGTTCTCGCCGTCGGCGGCTTCCGCCAGGTTTTCGGCTGTATTGCCGATGCCCTTCAGTTCTTTGAGCCAGAGCTTGGCGTGCTCCTTTTCATTCTCTGCGGTCTTTAAGAACAGCGCGGAGATCTGTTCGTAGCCTTCCTTCTTAGCAGTCGAGGCAAAATACGTGTATTTGTTTCGGGCCTGAGATTCGCCGGCAAACGCGGCCAGCAGGTTTTTCTCGGTCTGGGTTCCTTCATACGGGTGCTTCATAAACGATCCGTCCTTTCTTCCGCTTTGTGAGGACAGTATAGCACAGAGAGCGCTGCGGCCGCAAGAGATTCCCGCTGCCGTTATGACTTCTTCGTGTAGTCGTAGAAGCCCTTGCCGGCGTTGACGCCGGTCTCGCCGCGGTCGATCTTTTCCTTCAGCAGCCTTCCCATCTCGTATTCGACGGTGCCTTCCTGCTGCGCGGCGGGCTTCATCTGGTTGATGTTGTAAGCGGTCTCCAGGCCGACGATATCCAGGATCTGGAAAGGTCCGGCCGGTGCGCTGGTGGCCAGGCGCCAGGTCAGGTCGATGGTCTCCGGATCGGCAACGCCCTTGGCCCACAGAGCCTGGGCAGCAGAGAGGAACGGCACCAGCATGGAATTCAGGATATAGCCGGGCTGCTCTTTATGGAGCTGCAGCGGAACCATGCCGATGGCGGCCGCGAACTGCACGACGGCCTTGTAGATCTCAGGATCCGTGCCTGGATGTCCCATGACCTCGCCGGTATTGTTTTTCCAGATCGTATTGGCAAAATGCAGCGCGCAGTATTTCTCAGGGCGGCCAGTATATGCCGCAAACATGCTGGGCAGCAGGGTGGAGGAATTCGTGCAGAGAATGGTATCCTCATCCAGAAGATCTCGCATGGCTTCGTACATGCCGATCTTGGCCTTCGGTTCCTCAGTCATGGATTCGATCACAAGATATGCGCCGGAAAGCGCTTTCTTCAGATCCAGTTCGATGTGGACGTTTTCCGCGAAATTCTTTTTCCCTTCTTCGATCAGAGCATCGATATCTTCCGCTGTCGTGCCCTGCCAGGTCCTGATCAGTCCGCGGGGATAGAGAAAACCGCCCATCGGGCTGCCGACCAGCGCTTTGGCCTGCGCGAGGTCCTGCAGCATCAGTGCGGAATAGCGCTCGATCTTCGGCCGGGTCCTGCCGATGGAACTCTCCGAGCGAAGCCAGAAAGTCGTATCAAATCCGTGATAGGCGCAGATCAGGCCGATCTGCGTTCCCAGTACGCCTCCGCCCGCGATGACTACTTTTTTCTTTTCCATTTCAGTCCTCCCTGATTGTTTTCCGGGGCAGCCTGCCTGTCCGCTGCTTTCTGTAAAATACGGTGCGGAACTTGCCAAAATCAGCTGCCTCTGTTATCATCATGTTACAAGTGTATCAGAGCGCATATCGTTTGACAAGGCTCCGAAGCGCCGCTGTGACAAAGGGGGAAATCTGTATCATGAAACAGAATTATGAAAGCGAACTGGGGGAATACATCACCATCGCCCTGCTGCAGCTGATGCAGAAGAAAAGCTATTTTCAGATCACGATCACAGAGATCTGCCGGAAGGCCGGCGTCTCACGCATGTCCTTTTACCGCTGCTTCGACAGCAAGCTGGACGTGCTCCGGCAGCGGATCAGCGAGGTCACCGATGCCTTCGTCGCGGCGTCCGGGATCAGTTACCGGAAGAATTCCCTGAAAAAGTACTTCACCACGCTCTTCCGGCACTTCCTGGACAACCGGGAATCCGCAGCCCTGCTGCACCGGGATGGGCTTCTGTACATCGTGAAAAACGATATCGACCGCGTCTTCTTCTCGACCTATCAGGACGTCTATGAGGAATATAAACTGCGTTTCATCTCCGGCGGGATCTTTGACGTCTATCGCCTGTGGCTGGAAAACGGCTGCAAAGAGAGCCCGGAGGAAATGGCGGAGCGGCTCAGCGCGATCCTGGAACGCTGAGCGCCGACGCTCGGGAAGCACCGGTACTTTTGGGATGCGGTCTTTCTATCTTCCCGGGCTGGTTCTATCGATACATTTTCGCGAACAGCTCTTCCAGCCTCAATGTCAGGCTCTCCGGCAGATCATAAGCCGCAATGCCGGACCAGTCCGCGTTGTTGTGCCCGGGAGGGATGTCGTCATAATCAAACCAGTAGTATTTGCCGTTTTTGTAAAGCAGCTCGCCTTTGGCCAGTCGGAAGGGGCCGCTCTCCTGCTTCAAAAAGATTTCAATAGCCATCTCGCCTTTCGAGCGGTTCGTCAGACAGTCTACGGCAGAGTTCCGGTCCGCCGGCGCGAGCGCTGCGAGCGCAGCGGCGACCTCCTTATCCAGCAGCACGTCATAGACGCCGCCGTCCTCTTTTACGATCTGCGCCGCCGGCTTTTCCATCGGTGCCTGTAACAGCGCCGTATACTTGTCCACGGCGCTTTCCAGACAGTAGTATTCGGAAGGCCCGTCATACTCACTGTCCAGATAGAGAAAATCGATCGTATCGCAGCCGTCAGCCAGAAGGATCCGGTCACCGAAGAACAGTTTACCGAGAAACGGCGCGTTTTCCACCTGCGCCTCCGGAATCAGGACCATCCCCGGCTCGCAGCAGTACGCTCCGATGTCAAAGGGAAGGTAGGTCTTGCCGAAAAGGGTCAGCGCGCTGTAATCTTCGGCAATAACACAGTCAGAGGATCCCATCACGCTCCGGTAAAGCCGCGAAAGCGCGAGGACGGTCAGTCCCGTAAAAAGAATCAGCACTGCGCTGATCACAGCGATCCAGACGCCCAGACGCTTTTGCCGGGCGGACGTCTTTAAACAGTTCACAGCCAGCCGGGCTTCCTCTTCTTTCGCTTTTTCCGGCACCGTATTTCTTTTCCCGAGCAGCAGCTCGTTGATGGTGACGTGAAAAAACATGCTCAGCGCCAGCATCGATTCCGCATCCGGCAGTCCCCGGCCCGTCTCCCAGCGCGAGACGGCTTTATCGGTTACATGCAGAAACTCGGCCAGCTCCTGCTGCGTCAGTTTCCGTTCTTTCCGCAAAGACGCAATAAAGCTTCCGGTCTCTTTCATATCCATCGGCTTCTCCTTCCCGTCTGCTCACTGTCCATTCTACGGAGAAACGGCAGCGGTTTAAAAAACGTTCACTGCCAGCCTGAATCATACAAGAAACAGGCCGCAAAGTCACTCTATGATTCATAGAAGAGCTGAAAAATGGCAGAAAAAACCGCAGATCCTCCTATCCGTTTGATGACGGCGGACAGATCTGCGGATGAGAGACTTTTTAGTTTTCGGCAGCGGCCTGTAAGGCCACGCTTCCCAGGTGATAGAAGCGGGCCAGATGATCGTTCTTGAAATCGGCCGGATCTTCGGTAATGTCCGAATGGACCAGGGCTTTCGGTGCGGCGCTTAACGGTTTCAGGAGCACCTCGGCGCCTTCCGGCTGCTGTGAAAGAAAGGCCGCGCGGGCCTGCATTTCTTCATCGAAACAGGCGGCTTCGCCGCTCACCAGGCTGTAGGCCGCGTTCACGCTTAAGGGCTCCAGATCGAAAGCGGCGCCGCCGTTTTCCCCCTCTTCCACCCGGCAAAGGCCGATACAGCCGAGGGCAAAGAAGAGCACGCAGACAAGCGCGAAGCGGGTCAGCTGCTTTTCCGAAGCAAAAAGCTTATCACTGATCTTCTCCAGGATATTCCCGGGGAAGCGGCGGCGCAGCCAGCCGCACAGGTAAGCCAGATTGAAGGCGGTAAAGAGATAAGCGTTAAAGTAGATGATATTGCTCATGCGCGGCGGCATCCGAAGGCCCTGCGCGTAAAAAAGAGCCGTCCCTTGAGAGGAATAGAGGCCGAAGGTAAAGAGCAGCACCAGCAGCGGGAAGTGGTATTTGAAATTTGTCCGTCCGCTCAGGCGGTAGAAAAGCGGCAGCAGTCCCAGCCAAAGAACCAGCACGGGCACTTTCAGTCCCTCCGCCAGCGAATAGCCGCCGTAGGCGAAGGAATAAAAGAGGGCCTTGATAACGCCGCTGCTTTCGCCGGTCACGGATTGCCGGACGGCGTTGCCGGGCGCCAGGATGCTGATCAGGAGAGAGATCAGCAGGGCGGCAAGACTGACGGCGACGGGGATCCAGGCTTTTCGCTTCGTCAGGAAGAGAAACACGGCGATACTGGCCAGCAGCACCGCGCAGGACAGAGCTGTCGAATAGTTCCCGCCGCCGATAAGGAACGCCAACGGCGTGGCCAGGACGGCGGCCGTGAGGCGGCCGGCTCCTGTTTGTCCGGTGGTGGCCTGGATCAGCAGTGCGTAAAGGAAATGGCTGAGCGCGAAGAAGAAGGTATAGTAAATGCCGCCGTTGAACCAGTAGAAGGAATCAACGGGGCGGTAGCAGAATTCGAGCGCACAGAAAGTGATGGCGATCGCCGCGCCGAGGGCGGCGGCTTTGCCGGCTTTGAGGAGCCGGCGGAAGGCCAGATAAAATGAGGTCAGAAAGGCGGCCACAAAGGATGTGAGTAGGATGAGCGGCGCGGCGGCGTACGCTTCTTCGCCGAAGAGACCGGGCTCAAGGCGCATCAGGAAGATGGCCGCGAAATTGCCCTGCCAGGTCTGATAGCTGTCCTTCATCATGTCCCATGAGAGCTTGACGACAGCGCCGGCATCGCTGCTTTCCTGCCAGAGGGCGGCTGTTTCGGCGCCGTAATAGTAGTCGTCGACGCTGGGGTGAGCGTAGAAGCCCAGAACGTACAGCGGGATCAGGGCAAGCAGGAAGACCGCCGCCAGGGCGGTAACAAAGCGTTTCTGATATATCTGTGAGATCTTAGTGTCCATACGTTCTTCTCTGCCACTCTTCGATTTTGTTTCTCCTCATTCGGAGGATAGAGCCTCGCTGCCTCGATCAGGCTTATCTCGGCCCGCTTCGGAGACCTTCCCGAATAGCAAAACAGCAGTCAGGTCTCCTCAAGGGGCGCTCGAAAAGCCTGATCGGGCGCGCTCGGTTAACATTCACTGCCTGATCCATAGGGGGCGGTGCCTGCACCGCCCGCCGTTATTCCGTCAGTTCCAGGTACGGGACCGCGTTCAGGTCCCAGCCGGAGCGCTCGCCTCTGATAAAGCGGTAGTATCCCGCCGCACCGATCATGGCGGCGTTGTCCGTGCAGAAGACGGGCGAGGGGACGTACAGCGTGACGCCGGCTTCTTCGCAGGCTTTCCGCAAAGCCGCACGCAGTGCCCCGTTGGCGGCGACGCCGCCGGCCAGGACCAGCTGCTTCTCGCCGCGTTCCTTCACTGCGTGTATGGCTCGGCTCACCAGAACGTCGGTCACGGCCGCCTGGAAGGAGGCTGCCACATCCGCCTGCGAGACCGGCTCCCCGGTCATCTCGGCGTGGTTCAGATAGTTCAGCACGGCGGATTTCATGCCGCTGAAGGTGAAATCGTACGGCGCTTCATCGACCTTGCCGCGCGGGAAATGAATGGCCTCGGGATTGCCTTCGCGGGCGGCCTTTTCAATCTTCGGCCCGCCGGGATAGCCCAGCCCGATGGCGCGCGCGACCTTGTCGAAGGCTTCGCCGGCCGCATCGTCCCGGGTCGTGCCCAGGATCTCGAATTCGCCGTAATCGTGCATATACGCCAGATTCGTGTGGCCGCCGGAGACGATGAGACACAGGAAGGGCGGCTCCAGGTCCGGATGCTCCAGCAGCGCGGCGGAGACGTGCCCCTCGATGTGATTCACGCCGATCAGCGGTTTCCTAAGCCCGAAGGCCAGCGCTTTGCCGAAGGCGACGCCCACCAGCAGCGCGCCGACCAGTCCGGGGCCGTAGGTGACGGCAACCGCGTCAATATCCTGCAGCGTAAGTCCCGCGGCTCTTAACGCCTCTTCCACCACCGGATGGATCGCTTCGATGTGGGCGCGCGAAGCCAGCTCCGGCACCACGCCGCCGTATAAAGTATGCATGGGTACCTGAGAGGATATGATATTGCTTAAGACCTGCCGGCCGTTTACGACGACGGCGGCGGCGGTCTCATCGCAGGAGCTTTCGATTGCCAAAATTTTGATGCTGTCCACTTCCGATCTTCTACTCTTCCTCAAACTTCAGGGTGCGGCTTAAACCGTCGGTACCGCAGACGGTATTGGGAAATATTTCCTGCGCAACGTCCAAAAACTGTTCCGGATGATTCAGCGCCGGGGAAAAATGCGTGAGCCAGAGTTCTTTGGCTCCGGCATCCTTCGCCAGCTGCGCTGCTTCCGCGTAGCTCATGTGCTTGTGCTCCGCCGCTTTCTGCTCCGACCCTCTTTCACCGTACATGCCTTCGCAGATAAACAGATCCGCGTTCTTCGCTCCGAGCACGATATTGTCCGACGGGCGGGAATCCGTGCAGTAGCTTAAGCGGATGCCCTTGCGCGGCTCGCCGAGCACCATCTCGGGGTAATAGGTCTCCCCCTCGAATTCGACCGTCTCGCCCTTTTGCAGACGGTTCCAGGTCTGGACCGGCAGGCCCAGCGCCTGCGCCTTTTCCACCTGGAAGCGTCCCTGCCGGGGAATGTCGATCGTATAGCCGTAGCAGGGGATCGCATGCCGGACTTTAAATGCCGTTATTTCAAAAGCCCCGAGTTTCAGATATTCCATCGGCTCGGAGAGCTCCATAAATTCGATCTCAAAGGGCAGCTCCGGCGCGATCACGCGCAGGCTCCCCACGACTTTTTCCAGACCGCGCGGGCCGACCATGGTCACGGGCTTCACGCGGTCCGCGTTGCCCATGGAAAGCAGCAGGCCGATGAGCCCGCTGATATGATCCGCATGAAAGTGCGTGATCAGGATATAATCCAGAGGATTGACGCTCCAGCCGCGGCGGCGCAGGGCAATCTGCGTGCCCTCTCCGCAGTCGATCAGAAGCTCGCTGCCTTCGTGCCGCAGCATCAGGCAGGTCAGGTGCCGGTACGGCAGCGGCATCATGCCGCCGGTCCCGGCCAAACATACATCCAGCATATCTTACCCGTTTATTTTACCCCTCCAGCATCATCATGATGCCGTCTTCGCGGGGTTTCTCGTAAAAGCCGCGGCGGCGGATCACCGGCTTAAAGCCGATGGCTTCGTACAGCTTCCGGGCCGCGTAATTGCTCTCTCTCACGTCCAGGCGCCAGGGTGTGATGCCCGGATTGTCCCTGATCATTGCGTCCGCCAGCGCGCGGCCGATGCCCCGGGCACGGTTTCCGGGCCGCACCGCGATGCGCAGCAACTCACCTTCTCCGAGCACCAGCGAGGCGATCAAATACGCTTCGATCCGGCCGTCCGCCTCCGCCGCGCGGGTATAATACAGCGGCGAAGCCAGCGAGGTCAGCAGGCTGTCCAGCGACCAGGGGTCCGAAAAACATTCCCGTTCGATCTGCGCCAGCGCGGCGGCGTCTTCCACGCGCGCCTCCCGGATAATAATATCACTCATAGCGAACCTCCCTGTTCCTGTGTCAGACGTCTCGCCCGCTCGCGCTCCGCCTGCGAGATCCTGAGATAGAACGGCGCAAAAGCCGCCGCCGTCACCGTCTCGCCGCGCTTCAACATCTCCAGGCCCAGCGCCGCCACGGCCGATGCCCGCTGACGGCTCGCCGAAGGCGGGGCAAAGAGGGCCTGATCCCCCATCTTGGCTTCTATCGCCGCCCGGAAGACCGGCACGCCGTCTCCCAGGAAAACGACCGGTTCCGCGGTTTCCTTCAGCTCTGCCAGCAATTCGCCGATGCCCAGCGCCCGCGGGCCGACCAGCCGGCTTAAATTCCCCTGCCCGTCGAAACGGTACAGCCCGTTATAGACCTGGCTGCGTCTGGCGTCCATGATCGGGCAGAGCAAAAAGCGGCTGCCCCAGAGGCCGTACGCCATCGCATCCAGCGTCGGCACCGCGATCAGCGGCTTGTCCCAGGCCATGCCCAGCCCCTTCGCCGTCGCCGCGCCGATCCGAAGTCCCGTAAAAGAGCCCGGTCCCGCGGAAACGGCGACCGCGTCGATCTCCTCAGGCCCGATCTCCGTGCGCCGCAGGATCTCATCGATCATCGGCAGCAGCGTCTGCGAATGCGTCAGCTTCGTGTTCAGCGTCGTTTCGGCGAGGATCATCTCCTCGTTTACGACTGCGGCGGACGCGGTCAGCGCCGCGCTTTCAATGGCCAGGATCGTCATCCGGCACCTCCCCTGAAACTGTGATTTTCCGGTAATCCGGTCCCTTCGTCAGATCCCGTTCGATGCGGATCCAGAGCGTCTCCGGCGGCAGCAGGCCCGCCACGTTTTCCGGCCACTCTACCAGCGAGACCCAGGGCGGTCCGAAGTATTCGTGACCGCCCACGGCCTCCAGCTCCTCTTCCTCTTCCAGCCGGTAGGCATCCATGTGGCAAAGAGGAAGCCGGCCGCTCTCATAGAGCTGCAGCAGCGTAAAAGTCGGACTGGTGACGGGAGCCGAGACCCCCAGTCCTTCCGCGAAGCCTTTGGCAAACACGGTCTTGCCGGCCCCGAGATCGCCGCTCAAAGCGATCACCAGGCCCGGCTTGGCCGCAAGTCCGAAGCGTCTGCCCAGCGCACGGGTGCCGGCGCTGTCAAAGCTCTCAATTATCTGAATTTTAGGTTCTTTCAAACTTTTTCCCTTGTTTTTCCGGGACGCCGGTATTTCCTTACCGAAAAAGCGGGGTCGGATACTTCCCTTCGTCCGCCATCTTCCGGAATTCTTCCGTCACGGAAGCCTTGTCTTCCGCATAGGTGATGCCGAACCAGGTGTCAGGCGTCGGCAGCACGGAAACGGAAGCCTTGCCTTCCTTCAAAAGCTGGTCCACCACCATCGGCAGCAGGTATTCTGCCTTTAACGGATCCTTCTCCAGCGCGTCCTTCAGGAAAACGCCGAAGCCCTTTTCCAGTTCATCCAGCAGGGTGTGCGTAAAGCCCCACATATTCATGGAGACCAGACCTTCCGGATCGATCACGATCTTCTGTCCGTCAAACGTACCGGTCACGCTGCCGTCTTCGCGCCGCGCGATGCCTTTCGTCTCGTGGATCTCCACAAGCTTGCCGGACGGATCCTGCACGCAGATGCCGCGGGTCACTTCTCCGTTGTCGCTTAAGGTATTCTTGACGATAAAGCCCGCCATGGCATAGGGCTGAGGACCGTTCACCGCCTCCGGCAGATCGTTCAAAAAGTCATAAATAACGCGGAAAGCCGTCTTTCCGTAGTAATCGTCCGCGTTGATGACCGCGAACGGGCCGTCGATCAGATCCTTTGCCGCCAGGATCGCGTGACCGGTGCCCCAGGGTTTGACGCGCTCCGCGGGGCAGACGAACGGAGCCGGCAGCTCCTCCTTTTCCTGGAAGGCATAAGCGACGTCGAAATACTTTTCAACCCGGTTGCCGATGATCTCTATAAAGTCTTTCTCCAGCGCATGGCGGATGATAAAGACCACTTTTTCAAAGCCGGCTTCCCGGGCATCGTATAAAGAATAGTCCATAATGATCTCGCCGGAAGGGCCGACCCCCGCCAGCTGCTTGATGCCCTGACCGAAACGGCTGCCGATCCCGGCCGCCATCACTACCAAAACAGGTTTTTTCTTCATGCCAAAAACACCTCCGGAAAACAATCTGGATAACGTCTGCATTATACCATACCCGCCGCGCCTCCGCAAGGCCGATTCCCCGCTCCCGTTCCTTTTTCACCGGCCGGATGCTCCTCTTTTTTTCTTAATATTATCCCCTCGAAACGATTGTAATCTGTTCCGTTTCGCGCTATACTGTATGCGAAAATTTATGTCCCTTTGAAAAGGAGATTTTTCATATGCGCAGTACCAAACTGATCCGGCTCGTTCCGCTCCTCCTCACAGCCCTTGCTCTGTGCTTCTGCCTGCCTTCGGCGAAGGCCGCCATCGTCAACGGGGGCACCATCGCGAAGGGTGTGAAGCTGGGCGGCGTTGATCTCGGCGGGAAGACCCTGGACGAAGCCGCGCAGGCCGTCGAAGATTACTGCAACGAACTGGCATCTTCGAATTTTACCGTAAACGTCTACAACGAAGCCGACTCCGGCAAGCTGCTCGGAAGCTGCTCCGTGAAACTCTCCGAACTGGGATTCACCTGGTCCGCAGAAGAATCTCTGAATAAAGCGGCGACCTTCGGACAGAAGGGCCGTCTCATCGAGTTATACAAAAACCTGCAGGATCTTCAGTACGAGCAGGTAAATCTGCCGCTGGAATGCTCCGTCACGGCAGACGCGATCCGCTCTTTTGTGGAAAACACCCTGGTGCCTCAGATCAACCGGGAACCGGTCGATGCCACGGTGAGCTTAAGCGGCGGGAAGGTCGTCGTCTCCGGGGAGGGGCAGGTCGGTGTAACGCTTGACGGCTCTGCTGCCGCCGAAACGATCTACGAATGCTTTGCCGACGGGATCCCCGCCGAGCTCTCCTGCCGCCTGACGGCCCTCGTCGAAGAGCCGCGTTATACTGCGGCCGATCTGGCCATGATCGATTCGATTCTGGGAGAATGCACCACGTACGTCAACACCGCCTCCACCCACACCGACCGCAATACCAATGTGGCCCGTGAGATGGAACTGATGAACGGCCACGTGGTCATGCCCGGCGAACGCTTCTCGGTCGTTGACGCCATCACCCCTGTTACGCTTGCCAACGGATATAAATATGCCGGTGCCTACGAGAACGGCCGGACCGTCATGCAGGTCGGCGGCGGCATCTGCCAGGGTTCCACGACCCTGTACGGAGCGGCGCTGCAGGCCGAAATGAAGATCATCACCCGCTACAACCACTCTATGCTGATCGACTACCGTCCGCCTTCTTTCGACGCCGCCATCTATGAAGTCAACAAAGGGAAAGACTTTGAATTTGAAAACAATTCCGAATGGCCGATCTATATCGAAGCCTATATGTCGGGAGACAAGGTCGTTGCCAAGATCCACGGTCATGAAGTCCGGGATCTGAAGCACCGGAAGGTCGAATACGTCTCGGAGATTCTTTCCCAGACGCCGTATTCCCCCAAATACGTCTTTAACAGCAACGCCAATCCCGGCCCGCCTACGGAAGACGGCCACTATCTGCCGGAGACGAAATCCACGCTCACCAAGATCGTTAAGGAAAACGGCGTCGTGGTTTCCGAAGAAATCATCAACAGAGATACCTACCGGGAGTGTGAATTCACCGTCACACTGGGCACCAACATGTTCCCGCTGCATACGCAGAAGGATGATCAGGGACTGGACCGTCTGTATACCGCCAACGGCGACCTCCTGCTGACCGACAGCGGCGGCGTGCCGTTCTATGACGGCGCAAACGGCTACCTGCTGGCCAAGAACTATAAATGCGACAAATACGGCGTTGCGGAGCTGGATTCCAACGGCAAGCCGAAGAGGATCAACAACGATCCGCCTACCACCACGCCTGCGCCTACCACGACGCCGGAAGAGACCGAGCATGAGCATCAGTATGTCCGAACCGTTCTGGACGAGGACATGAACTATACCACGACCGAGATTACGGCGGAAGACGGTCTCGTCTACATCGTTTACTGGGACAAGGTCACCTACACCTGCGACTGCGGCGACAGCTATACCGTGGATGAAGAAAACCATCGGAAGCTGAAGGCGACGGAGACAGAACCGCCGACAGAGCCGCCGACAGAACCGCCGACGGAGCCGCCGACAGAACACGAACACAGCTGGGGCAGCTGGACCTCCAACGGAAACGGTACACACAGCAGTTCCTGCAGCAGTTGCAGCGAGAGCCGGACCGAAGACTGCAGCTTCACCACCGAAGTGATCGCGCCGACCGAGACCGAACAGGGCTACACGAAGCATACCTGCACCGTCTGCGGCTACAGCTACAACGACAATTATGTCGATCCACAGCCACCCGTCCATGAGCACAGCTGGGGCAGCTGGACCTCCAACGGAAACGGTACACACAGCCGCTCCTGCAGCAGCTGCAGCGAGATCCTGACCGAAGACTGCAGCTTCACCACCGAAGTGATCGCGCCGACCTAGACCGAACAGGGCTACACGAAGCATACCTGCACCGTCTGC